>DATDPY010000383.1:0-16727 GCA_035292565.1 Cyclobacteriaceae bacterium
GCACATGACAACCCAGGGATTCATTTCCCTGGAGGCTCTGGCAAAACTGGCCGGCACCAAACCCATTGTCTGGACCCTCCACGACATGTGGCCATTTACCGGGGGATGCGTTTATTCTTTCGACTGCGATCACTTTAAAAGCGCTTGCGGCAACTGCCCGTTCCTGAAACCGAATGGCCCTGAGGATCTTTCGAACCGGCTCTGGGAAGAGAAAAAAAGTATTTTCGAGAAAGTTGGGGTTACTTTTGTCGCCCCCAGTCAGTGGATGGCCGATAAAGCTGCAGGATCTTCCATCGGAAAATTCACCGAGATACTTAAAATCCATAACACCATCGATACGGATTGTTTTTGCCCTTCCGATACGTCAGCTTCGAGGGAACTGCTTGGCTTGAAGACCGGCGATATCCCCTTGTTGTTCGGGGCCCAGAATATTGATGACGAACGTAAGGGATTTCACTTTTTGAAGGGCGCGCTGGAGAGTGTTAAACAGAGAGATCAGGAATACAGCAAAAGAATATTGTTGCTCGTCTTCGGTGCAACCAAGACCAAAAAGAATTTTGACCGTCTTCCGGTCCGTGTCCGATATTTTGGCTCCCCGGCGAATACCCGGGAAATTATCCATTTATACAGGGCAGCCCTTTATTATATTCATTGTGCAACAGCAGATAATCTTCCCAATACGGTCGTGGAATCCCTTTCCTGCGGGACGCCGGTGATTGCGTTTAATTCCGGCGGTGTGAACGAGCTGGTACAGGCAGGCTTTAACGGTTACCTTGCCGATCCCGGGAATGAAATAAGCCTTGCCGATACGATTCTGAAAGCGATCAAAACGGACCAGGCTTATAAGCTGATGGCCGAAAACGCTCGTAATGCTGCCGTGCATCGGTATTCGATGAAAGAAATAGCCGGATCATACAATAGCCTGTACGAAAAAATTCTTAACAACCGGAATTAGGCGATCAGTTTTTTTTCCTTGCCGTGATCATATAGATATTAAAGATCATGAGCAGGACAAGGGCTATTGAGGAAACGGCGCCGATCTTTTCTCCTGCAAAATAAGATCCCGGCCTGAATTCGAATTCAATCGTATGTTCCCCGGCCGGGATTACCATGCCTCTCAAGACATAATTTACCCTGAAGTGGTCCGCGACCTGGCCATCGATCCTCGATATCCAGCCGGGCTGATAATACAGGTCGGAGAAAACGGCAAGCTGATCGCCGGAAGAAGATGCCTTGTATTCCATCTTCATCGGGTGGTACGATGTGAGGCTGATCGTGGCGGCCGAGTCGAAATTAACGGGCTTCAGGAATTTTCCGAACCTTTCATCCACCAGGGCAATTGAAGCAGGGTCAAAATCTCCCAGGGCCTCTATTTCCTCATCGGCATTTTTAACCACCCTTGCTTCTTTCACGAACCAGCAGTTGCCCAGGGCGCCGGGATTTGGCTGTACCCTTTGCCCGGATTGGGAAGGGATGATGAAATACCTCGTATTCAGCATGTTGAAGACATTCATGTTGTTCCTGCTGATATGGTTTTCGATCAATTCCTGGTACCTGCCCATTTTAATGGCGCTGTAACCGCCGATAGATTTATGATAATAAGAAGTAATGCCTTCATTGAATGTATTCCTGGCCAGGTTCATGACCCGGAAATATTCGCCCTCATCCCTGAGAATGATTTTATCTTCTTCCGACATGGCAAAGGCCTCTTTTTCCATCCTGGTTTCATCTTTAAAATCCCCGGCTGAAAGATATCGCTTGTTAACGGTCCACAGGTCGATAACAATCACGAGGACGAGCAGGATCGTCATGTTTTTCTCAGTGATTTTGTCTTTTAAAAACATCCATATAAGGCCCGCTCCGGCCAGGATGAAAAAAAATGACCGGATTGCGTCGGACCTGAATTTGGCTACTCTGTCGGAAACGAGGGAATTCTGCAGCCAGTCAGGCATCTGAAGCGCTGCATCGTTCGGGCTGATAAACCGGAACAGGCCCCCGCCTGTAAGGAATAATAACATGGTGAGCCCGAGCAGAGATCCTGCCGATATCATCAAAGGCCTCATGGCTTTGAGCTTCAATTCATTTTTACTGGATACCAGTTCCTGAAGAGCCATTATTCCCACGAGCGGGAAAACAAGCTGGGTTATGCTCAAGATCATGGTAACCGATCTGAATTTGTTATAGAGCGGGAAATGATCATACATCAGGTTTGTCAGCGCTGGAAAATTTTTTCCCCATGATAGTACAATCGAAAGTATGGCCAGGCTTAATGCCCACCACTTAACGGGCGACCCCGTGAGCAGCATCCCAAGAAAAAACAGGAAACATACAATGGCGCCGAAGTAAATGGGACCGGCTGTAAAAGGCTGATCTCCCCAGTACAGCGGGAAGCTGCCGGCATAACGCTGCGCCTGCTGCCGTCCGACACCGTTGCCAATCAGCGATTTGTAGATCTCGGAATTTGTACCCAGGTCCTCGTTCGAGCTTCCGCCCTTGAAATACGGGATCAGAAGGGTAAAAGTCTCCGATATGCCATTGCTCCACTGGTATGCATAATCGTAATCAAGGCCGGTGCGGGCTTCGCCGGCTTTGGTGAGCTCCGAGCCTCCGCGCGTTGTAGAGGGGGCCAGTTCCATAGTAGACCATAACTGTACGATATTCGAACCGATGATGACCAAGACAATGGCAAGCAGCAACAAGGACCTGACCAAAAAAGGTTTTACTTTTTTTTCTTTGAAAGTATTAATCAGTTCCAGGATAAATATTCCCAGGATCATGAAGGCGAGGTAATAATTGATCTGGACATGGCCGTAAAATATTTGTAAACCCAGGAATACAATAAGTAATGTCGTTCCTTTCCAGATCTTTCCCCTGTAAACCTCAATTACACCGGCCAGAACGGGGGCCATCAGCATGATATCGAATACCTTGTTCACGTGGCCGGCTTCCATGCTGATAAAATTAAATGAGGACAAAACGAAACCGGCGGCGCCTGCAAATGAAAGCCAGATGCTTACATTGAAGGTTTGCATCAGAATATAAAACCCGATGAAGCCCAGTACGGTCAGCAACATGGGGGTCGGGAGGAGGAAAGAAATGACCCGGTGGAGATGATAATAAATATTCCATGGACTGCTCAGGAATACCGGCATACCGCCGAACGAGGAATTTGTCCAGAGGATCCGTTCGCCTTGTTCCTTGTAAATTTCAACTTCATGATGTGTCCCCTTGATCTGGATCACATCGGTTTGTACCAGGGTTTCATTCTTAAGGACCGGGTAGAAATACAACAGCATCAATGCGGTGAAGATCAGGGCGGGCCAGAGATGTTTAAGGGCGTCTTTGAGAATGCCGTTCGAAGCCATTATCGGAGTTTTAAAATGAGAAGCCAATTTAACAACACCCCGCAATAAATGCTTCAAATACGGGCAAAATAAAATTCGGTAAAATTACCAGCAGCTGAGTTCGCTAAAAACCTCAAAGATGCCCGAAAGAATTTTAACATCTAATATCCAACCTCCTGCCTGAACCAAGCAGGAGATAAGGAGGAATTTAAGTTTGATAAATTGTTCAGTTCCTTTAAAGATCACCCATTCATTTCCCGGAATCCGTATTGTTTTCCAAGGGCCAGGCATTGATCGAATGGAAGGATCCCGCCTGAACAACTTTCATGCAGCAGGCAGGAGGCCGACATACAAACGGCAGCATGAAGGCATTCATCAGGAGAAAGGTTTTCATGCAATGAATACAAAAAACCCGAAGCAAAGGCATCACCTGCACCCGTGGCCCCTGCAATTTTACCGGGCGGGATCAGAATGCTTCCCTGAACCATGAAATTTTCTCGCGAACGCAAAATGCATCCCGCGGGAAAATGAATGATCACTGAATTTTTTACCCCAAGACCGAGTATTTTTTCGGCCGAGCTCCGGGCCAAGGGTATGCTTACGTTTCCATCGGCAATAAGTGATATTCCGCTCAGCTTTTCGGCTTCGATCTCGTTCAGGAACAGATAATCCGTGAATGGAAGGCTCGACGTAACGATATCCCTGAATCGATCATTGTTAACGCTTACCAGGTCCATGGTGACGATTAAGCCTGATACTGCTGCCGCTTGAAGGACATGAGATGCAAGCGTCCTTCCTTTTTCGTCGATGGTATCGAGTTTATCGAGAAGAAGGGGATACCCGAAATGAAAAATCCTTGAGCTGACATGATTAAAATTAAAATGTTCCGGGCCAAGAAGGGCATTTGCTCCCCGGTAATGGAAGAATGTCCGTTTCCCTGTGCTCTTCACCACCATCACATCGGTAAAGGAGGTCCCCATTTTCTCATTTATGGAAACCCGTGAAATATCGATATGGCGGTTTTCGCAGTCTCGCAGGATTTCTTTCCCTGTTTCATCATTCCCGATCATTCCGATCCCGGCCAGAGGGAATGTCGCCCCGGCGATAGCCAGATCTTTCAGGACATTATATGCGGCCCCACCGTTATTGCTGTCGATGCCGAGAATATTGGCAAGGGTTTCTTCGGATGGATATTCATCGATAATGCGGGTATAATCACGGATGAAGTTCCCGCCCGCCATGATCCCGTCCCGGTTTTTATTCACGATCGCCAACAAGTTTTACGAGGGGAGGCTCATCCTCGTCAATTTCGGAGAACCTTCCTACCTCAGGATTAATAAAAAAATTATCATGAAGGTCATCATTAGCCGTGGAAACTTCTCCCAAAATGCATTCATCGCTTTCCGGCCAGAATTCATGATATATACCAGGGGTAAGTGTCACCCGTTCACCGGCCAATAACAGAAGCATATCGCCGGAATTTACTTCCATGAATTTGCCGTTTACCTTTACCTGGAACGGAGCTCCGGTTTTGGAGGGCGCTCCGTTCCAGATCCTGATGGCAAGAACTCCTTCACGTACGATAATATCTTCCTTTTTCTTTTTATGTGCATGACAGGGAGTGACCATGTCCTTCGCCGCGTACATCAGTTTTTCGCAGTACTCATCTTCCAGGGCAAGGTTAATCAGAATCAGTCCGAATTTCCTGAAATCCCCAAGCCCGAAATCCGTAACATCCCAGGAAGGCGATGGCGGAAGGATCCAGTGATGTTTTATAAAATACCGGGAAGCGGATACAATGGCTGCATTGATTTCCGATCGTTTCATCGCGGGTTATTTTAGGAAAATATAATTTAAAATATCGGATTATTTGCATTTGAATTTTTTTTTTGATTGTTTGAACGATGCATACCGCCTTAACATGAAGTTTAATTCCGGCAAACTCGCTGCTTTGGTCGCGGGACCCCTGGTGTTTGCCGTGCTCTTTTTCTTATTTCAGCCTGAAGGACTATCCATGCAAGGCAGGGCGATCCTGGCAGGCACCGCATGGATTGCTATCTGGTGGATTACGGAGGCAATTCCCATCCCGGCCACCTCACTTCTGCCCATTATTATTTTTCCGCTATCAGGGGCCATGAGTCTTTCCAATACGACCAGCTCGTACGGCCATAGCATGGTTTTTCTTTACATGGGCGGCTTCATGATCGCCCTGGCCATGGAAAAATGGAACCTGCATCGGAGGATAGCCCTGAATATTATAAAGCTGGTAGGGACCAACGTAAGAAATATCATTCTCGGCTTCATGATCTCTTCGGCCTTTATTTCCATGTGGATCTCGAATACCGCCACCACCATGATGATGTTCCCGATCGCCCTCGCAGTTGCCCGGCAGTTCGGGGTGCTGTTCAATCTCGAGAATGAGGAGATGGCGGCGCTGGAAGAAAAAAAATTCGGAATTTCCATTATGCTTGGAATTGCCTGGGCTTCCTCGATCGGCGGAATGTCGACCCTGATCGGCACTCCTACCAATGCTATCTTTTCGGCCGTTATCAGGGATTATTACAATACTTCAATTACATTCTCAGACTGGATGCTTTTCGGCCTGCCTGTCAGCATTCTGATCCTTGTCATTTGCTGGCTATTCCTGACGCGGGTGGCATTCAAACCGCGGATCAATCAATTTGCGGGGATCAGCGATACCATTGACTCGGAGCTTGCCGGTTTGGGAAAGATCTCTCCTGAAGAAACCAAGGTGCTGATCGTTTTCCTGTTCACTGCCATATCCTGGATTACAAGGTCATTCTTTATCACGAAGGTCTTTCCCGGGATCGATGATACAATCATTGCCATTGCCGGCGCCCTGGTCCTTTTCCTTATTCCGGCAGGAAAGAAGGATTTCGTCCTCGACTGGGATACCGCGAGAAGGCTTCCCTGGGGTATATTGCTGCTTTTCGGAGGAGGACTTGCGATTGCTAACGGCTTCAGCGATACCGGCCTGGCCGAATGGATTGGGAATTACCTGAAAGTTTTCAGCGGCACCGACTTCCTGATTATTCTGGCTGCGGTTGTCATACTGATCAATTTTCTCACCGAAATAACCTCCAATGTTGCGACCATATCCATCATGCTGCCTATCATAGCATCCATCGCCGCCGCACTCGAAATGCATCCGTTCGGGCTGATGATTGCAGCTACAATTTCTGCAAGTTGTGCCTATATGCTACCTGTTTCCACCCCCCCGAATGCCATTGTGTTCAGCTCAGGATATATTAAAATTACAGAAATGGCGAAAACAGGCTTTTTAATGAATGTAGTATCGATCATCATCATCATCGTCATGATTAAATATTACCTGCCCCTGGTTATGGACTTGCCGGAACTGCAAGCCCGCCCGGTTATTCCATGATGCCATAATATTGAATCCCTGAAAAATTCCGGTTAAAATTTGTTAAATAGCCGCTAAAATCATTGATAAAAACCGCAAGAGTGAATAAAATTGCGCGCGCAAAAATTTGTTTAATATGTCTTCAATCATTGTTGAAAATCTCACCAAAAAGTACGGGGAACAAAGAGCAGTAGATAATATTACTTTCGAAGTTCAGCCGGGTGAGATTGTCGGTTTCCTGGGGCCAAACGGAGCCGGGAAAACAACCACTATGAAAATCATAACCTGTTATATGGCCCCTTCGGATGGCTCTGTTACCGTGGAAGGCTTCAGGGCTGACCAAAACCCCGAAGAGATCAAGCGCAAAATCGGCTACCTCCCTGAAACCAATCCCCTGTACACGGATATGCCCATAATCGATTACCTCAGATTTTGCGCAGAGATACAAGGAATGGTTAAGACTGAAATACCCGCCAGGATCAGGAAAATGGTTGAAGTCTGCGGACTGGGATACGAAAGACATAAAAAGATTGGGGAGCTTTCCAAAGGATATCGTCAGCGGGTAGGACTGGCACAGGCCATGATCCATGATCCGAATGTGCTCGTCCTGGATGAACCCACATCAGGACTCGACCCGAACCAGATCATCGAGATCCGGAAGCTTATCAAGGAATTGGGGAAGGAAAAAACAGTGATCCTGAGCTCGCATATTCTGTCGGAAGTGGAGGCGACCTGCGACCGTATCCTTATCATCAATAAGGGAAAGATCGTTGCCGACGGAACGTCAGAAACCCTCCGACATCAGGCCCAGGGCCAGGAACTACTTTCGGTGCGGATAGAGGCTAATGATGACCAGGTAAGAAAAGCATTATTGGGATTAGCCAGTGTTGAAAAGGTAAATCCGATGGACTCAAAACCCGGGTTTTACCTGGTCCAGAGCAAGCCGGATGCATCTTCCCGAAAGGCGATTTTTGACTTGTGCGTACAGCATAAATGGTACCTCCTCGATATTACCGGGATCGAAACCAAGCTGGAAGATGTATTCCGTGAAGTGACTAATTAATCTGAAATTTATAGAAAATGGATAAGATCTGGATATTAAGCAAAAAGGAACTTGCGTCATACTTTGATTCACTGATCGCCTACGTGATGATCATCCTGTTCCTGGGGCTCAGCGGATTCTTTACCTGGTTATTCGGCAACACGATTTTCCTGATCGGCCAGGCCGACCTTCAGGTTTTTTTCGGGATTTCCTATTGGACGCTTTTCTTTTTTATTCCCGCAATCACCATGAGGTCATTGGCCGAAGAAACCAAGTCAGGGACGATCGAATTATTGAGTACAAAGGCAGTATCGGACTGGCAGATCGTTCTCGGGAAATTCCTCGCCGCCCTGATGCTCGTTGCCATCGCCCTGGCCTGTACGCTGCCTTACTATATTACAGTATCATCCATGGGTCCAATCGATCATGGGGCCACTATCGGAGGATTCACAGGCTTGCTGTTATTCAGCGCCATGTATATAAGTATCGGAATATTTTCCAGCAGCCTTACCAATAACCAGATCGTGTCCTTTCTGATGGCCCTGTTCATCGGCATATTTTTCCACATTCTGTTCGACCTCATTTCCTCCAATATGACCGGGTTCCTGGGCGATACTTTTAATTTCATGAGCGCAAGGACACATTTTGAATCCATCTCCCGAGGCGTTATCGATTCGAGGGACATCATTTATTTTCTGTCCGTCATATTTGTCGGGCTGTTGTTGTCGGAGAGCATGTTATCGAAAAGAAACTGGAGTCACAATTAAGGTAAACCGAACTCTGATCTGGTATGAAACAGAATAAAGTAATCACGCAAATCGCCGTAATCCTGGCGATCATCATAACCGTAAACCTGATATCCGGGCAGATTTACCTTCGACTCGATTTTACAGCCGATAAACGATATACCCTCAGCCAGGCTACAAGAGACATTCTGGATGACCTGAATGATGTTATCACGGTTAAAGCCTATTATTCCAAAGACCTTCCGCCGCAGTTATTGAACGAGAAGAAGGATTTCAATGACATGCTGATCGAATATGAAAAGCGATCGGGGAGCAACATTCTCTTTGAGTTTATCAATCCGAACGAAAATGAACAGGAAGAAACCAAGGCGCAGCAGGCCGGCATCAATCCCATTATGGTTAATGTTACTGAGCGCGACCAGGTTAAACAGATGAGGGCCTATATGGGGGCGGTCCTGCAAATGGGAGAAAAGACTGAGGTGATTCCTGTGCTCAGACCTGGTGCGGGGATGGAATATGAACTTACGACGGCAATTAAAAAACTTTCTGTTAATGAAAAACCGAAGGTGGCTTTTATTCAAGGGCACGGGGAACCTTCCATGTATGCTTCTGCCCAGGTGGTGCAGGCATTGTCGGTGTTGAATACGGTTGAGGAGTACACCCTGACCGACTCCGCTCTCATCCCGTCCACCTATAAGACCATTGTCATCATCAATCCCGAAGATACAATTCCCGCCCCGCATTTCAGGATACTGGATACCTACCTGGCAGGCGGAGGAAATATATTCATCGCTTTCAATCCCCTGCAGGCTGACCTCAGCCGGGCCTACCTTGGAAGCAGTATTGATATCGGTCTCAGGGAATGGCTCCAGGGAAAAGGGATTACCATCAATGATTTTTACCTCGTCGATGCAACCTGCGGCTCTGTTCAGGTGCGTCAGCAACAGGGGCCGTTCATTATGAACACGCAGGTCTCCTTTCCGTATTTTCCCGTAATCGGAAAATTTGCGGATCATGCAGCTGTGAAAGGGATCGAGTCGCTGTTCCTGCCTTTCGCGAGTTCCATCACTTATTTGCCGGTCGATTCCATGATGGTTATTGAACCCCTGGCGTTTACATCCGACAATACAGGAATGGTTACAGCGCCGAATTTCATTGATATCAATAAGGAATGGTCGGAAAATGATTTCAAGCTGGGAAGCCAGGTGGTTGCCGTGGCTGCCACGGGGCCGCTGGGAGGGAAGGCTACATCCAGCGCCAGGATGATTGTGGTTGCCAATGGAAGTTATGCAATCGGGGGATCGGGCCAGCAATCCCAGCAGGTCAGCCAGGATAATGTAAATTTTGAAGTGAATGCGATCGACTGGCTTTCGGATGACACCGGGCTAAACTCACTTCGTACGAAGGGAGTAACCAACCGCCCGCTGGAACAGGTTGATGATACTAAACGCAACCTGATAAAATATCTGAATGCTTTTCTCCCCGTTGCCCTGGTGCTTATGATCGGCGTTGTACGAAGACAGCAATACCTGAAGAAAAAACAAAAATGGATTGAGGGCAATTATTAATTTGGAATTATGTTAAGGAAAGTCAGCAACTTGCGATTGATCATCCTGTTCGGCGCCGTGGTCCTAATCTACGTCGCATTAAAGGTATTCAGGGATACCGGCAGGAGTAAAACGTTCAGGACTGAAATTGTGAATATCGATACCAGCAGGGTAACCAGGGTGGTCGTTGAAAAGAAGGGGGCAAAGTTCGAGGTATTCAGGGATGACCAGAAGGCATGGAAGGTAACCCTGCCGGAAATAAATAAATCCGTTGAGGCGACCGAGTCGAGCGTGAAAAATGCCCTGGGCGGCCTGTTGTCGATCGAGCCTAGCCGGGTGGCCACAAGGGACCCCGCGAAATGGGGTGAATACGAGGTCGATACTTCAGGTACCAGGATCCTGGTTTATGAGGGGGGCAAAAATACACTGGATCTTGTTATCGGAAAATTCGGGATTGTGGGACGCCAGCAATTCTATACCTGTGTGAGGCTGTCGGATGAAAATACAGTCTATACGGCCGACAATTTTATGGGGATCTCTTATTTTAATGATCCTAAAAGTTTCCGGAACAGCCGGTTTGTTTCGTTCACATCCTCGGATTCGGTGAGCCAGATCAGTTTTCGGTATCCGGCCGATTCCTCATTTGTCCTGAATTTGCCCGACAGCATCTGGTACCTTGGAAGCATGAAGGCAGATTCAGCATCCGTTGCCAGGTACATTTCGGATATCCGTTATCTTTCAAATACCAATTTTGTAGATGACGTGGAACCCGTTGCTCTGCTTCAGCCTGTCTATACCGTTACAATCGACTTCAGGGGACTGAAGACCATTAAAATCAATGCCTATTCGAATGCTAAATACGGCCTGGTCCTGCATTCCGATTATAATCCGGCGAATTATTTCTCAGATGACGCCCTGGCCATGAGAATATTCAAAGGCAAAACTTATTTTACCGGGAGTAATTAGTGTTCTGGGTAACAAATAGTAACACAATTATTATACCGATGCATAGAATTAAATATCAGTTAATTGAATAAAACCGGAATTTTTTATAGTTAAAGTTTTTATTGTGTCCAAATGATTGTATTCATCGTATTAAGTCCCGTGGGGACTAAAGATCGGTAGCCATTTAGAAAATTTATATCAAGCCCCGTAGGGACGCAATAAAATATCAGCAATGGTCAATAAATATACCCTATTCCGCATTCAATCGGTTTTTGCATTAAAATACCAAATTGGGACTATTCAGGTAGAATGGAAAGAGAAATTTTCTAAATATTTCATCCCTAGGGGATTTATGTTCCTGATTATCCAAATTACTACCGAGATGATATCCCTACGGGATTAAATGTAAATCAGTATACGATTAAAATGATTTGCTTTTCAATATGGAGATATTTTTGAAAGGTGAATTATTCAATGCTTCATAATCATCCAAAATAAGCTGTCCGTGATATTTTCTCTATAATGCTTAATTTCAACAAAAGATTTGATACTGTTTAATGCTCTCGTTATAATTTTCAAAAGCTGTATTTTATGATCAAACCTGCGTAGAAATTCCTGGGAAGGCCCGGGTAAAAGTATCTGGGAGGATTACCTCCAACGGCGGCTGCATTAACCTGGATCATCGAGACGTATTTTTCATTTAATGCATTATTGAGGATCCCGTAAATATCTGCCGATAATGGTCCGAAAAGGGATTTTCGGAAACCGGCTTTTAGATTGACAAGCTGGTAAGGTTCCGTAAATAAAGTATTCATGTCATTAACGGAGATTCTGGAAACGTACCGGTAAGCCATGTTCGAATAGAATCCCGCGGCGACGGCAAAGTCGAGGCCCG
This sequence comes from Cyclobacteriaceae bacterium, assembly GCA_035292565.1. GTDB lineage: Bacteria > Bacteroidota > Bacteroidia > Cytophagales > Cyclobacteriaceae > DATDPY01. The sequence continues at coordinate 11,905 of DATDPY010000383.1, forward strand.
CATTGATCTCATTTTGAGGAACACCCGTCAGGAGATTGCCGGAATAGTCAATGCTATCGTCGACAAATTCCCTGAACCGGAAATCGGAAAGGGTGATCGTTGCAAACCCGATCAATTTAAGGGGACCGGGTTTCCTTTCCCCGGTGAAATCGTAATTAAAACTTGCTTCAATGCCCCTGTGGCCGGTTTTCCCTGCATTGATCCCGATGAACTGATCGTCTCCAATTCTTCGGGCCACAAGGAGGTTCTTTACCTGTAAGGAAAATATGGAAAGGTCGGCATGAAGTTTCGAGCCCGCCATAAATCCACGGATACCAATCTCGTAATTGATTCCGGTTTCCGGCTGGATATCCGGGTTTATGCTGCCCGCAGGAGTAAGCGTTTCAGGCAGAGACGGCGGGGAAAATCCCTGGCTGAGGCTTGCGTGGATATGAAGCTGTTTTAAAATGGGGTGTGAAAGCCCTATCCTCGGCGACCAGGTCCTGCCAAAGGTGTACGATCCGCTGTTATCGATGCTGTCGACTGAATAAATATCCAAGTATTGATAATCAGTCATGTTCAGGTTTAGGCCGGCGGTTAAAAGGGTATTTGTTGGAAGTAACCAGTCGGTTTTCAGGAATAAATTCAGGTTCTCACGGTTTTCGCGGTTATCGGAAAGCAGGGCGCCTTCGGACTTATTCAGGTTTTCGATCGTCGTCCAGGAATACCGGTCAAAAAAATATTCATATCCGACTGCCATTGAAAATTCCTTCCCGAATATTTCTTTTGAGTAAGCATATTTAAATCTTGATCCCAGCGCCCTCGTATCTTCCGTAAGGATATTAAAAGGGCGGCGCTCATAGGAGCTCCGGAAACTCGCGAAAATACTGCCTTCGAAGAGAGAATTTTTCCCGGCGGGAACAGAAAGCTGCAGGCCGCTGAGAAACTTTTGATAATCTTCGAAACCTGCCGTTGCCTTCCAGTTTGCAGCCGCAGCTTCCGGGTTTGCATGATATACCGAATCGTTCAATGAGGAAGGGATCTCGGCTCGTTGATCGATGTAATTTAATGTGATCGTAACGGCAGCGCCTTGCCCGACAGCGGCCCTTGCTGCGAGGCCGGCGGTGAGCCTTTCGAACGCATTGTTCTCGCGGAAACCATTATTCTGAATTTTATTGATTCCTGCCAGGACCTTCAGTTTGTCGAGTCCGGCTCTTGCCGTTATTGCGTTCTTCAAATAACCGTAACTGCCTCCTGTAAACTGGTACTGAATATCTTTTTCGCCGAATGACGGAAGGTCTGAAAAGATCAATAGTGTTCCGCCGAGCCCGGCTCCGTACAGGCTTGATGACGGGCCCTTGATAATTTCTATTCGATCGATGAGGCCCGGATCGATATCCTCTACGGTGGTTTCCCCATCGCCGGAAGTAAGCGGAATATTGTCGTAATACGCCCTGATCTTACTGGTCCCGAACAGTGAACGGGATCCGATGCCCCGTATCGTAAGCCTGTTGGTATTATAAGATCCCGAATGCATGTATATGCCCGGGAGCTTATTCAACGCATTGGTTATATTAATATCATTATCTTCGGCCAGGCTGTTTTTAGTGAGCAGCGAAATGCTGCCGGCAACGTCATTTAGTTTTTGCTCTTTTTCGTATGCCGAAACGACTACCTCCCCGAGCATATACCCGGAGGCATTCAATTCAATCTCCAGGATTCCCGGGCCTTTCGCGTGGAACGATTCACTGTCATAACCGACACACGAAGCCCTGACCGTTACAGGAAATGATTCCACTGAAAAAGAAAAATTTCCCCGGTCATCGGTAGTGTATAATATTGAGTCATTGATCAGGAGATTGACGCCCTGAATTCCATGCCTGTTGCTTGAATCAATTACTTTCCCGGTGAGCAGGGATTGTGCGGTTGCCGGGCTTCCGCATATAACTGTAAGCGCTGCCGAAATCAGGAGACGGGCAGAAATAAGTTCAAAATTCAGGTGCAGGCGCTTCCTGATCATGTTCATTGTGCTTCGGGAAATATTATGTAAATTGATTAATCAGATTGCGAATATAATTTGTTTTTTTATGGTTTCGTTTTCCAGCGCTGTGAACAGGAGACAATTTATTGGATCAACGTTATCCGCGGGAAGTGCGTTGTTTCTTGGCAACGGGCCGGTTATAAGTCAAAAAAAGATCGCGCTTATCGGGGATTCGGTAAGGGCAGGTTACCAGCCCGATGTTTCGAATTACCTGATTACCAAAGCATCGGTCTGGGGGCCTGAAGAAAGCGGCCTGAATTCAATAGATATTCTCCAGAACCTGGGCGAATGGATCAGGAATGCAGCGTATGACATCATTCACATAAATTCGGGGCTGAATGACCTGCGTACTACTGATTTCCAATCCGTTGACAACCTGGTCCCGATTGACTATTATGCGAAAAATGTGGAAAGGATCATCAAGGCAATTAACCGTTATTCACCGGGTTCCGTCATTGTATGGGCTACCATTACGCCGGTGATCGACGTGCTATTTAATACATTCCACCAGGAACGAATGGATTATCGCATGAAAAACGAGGATGTGATCCGCTACAACGAAGCTGCAATGAAAGTTGCCGGACGTCTTGGTGTGGCCTTGAATGACCTTTATGCTTATTTAATGTCTGGAGATCCCTCGCTGGTCATCCTGGATGATGGGGTCCACTATACTGGCTATGGATACCAACTCATCGCCGAAAGGGTCACCGGAATCCTTGAAAAGATAATCGAAGGAAACTAATTCGGTTATTATGAATTATTTCAAGGGTTGAGTAAATTGAGATCGGGCATTTTTTAATTTAAACTATTCTATCTCTTGGTATGGGAAAAATATCGGGCAAAACGAGCAAACAAAGAGGGTACAGGTTATCAGGCCATCCGCCGAAAGTAGGCATAAGACCAGTAATCGACGGCCGCCTCGGGGGAGTAAGAGAGTCGCTTGAAAATCAGACGATGAAAATGGCGGCTAATGTAAGCCGGTTCATCGAAAAGAATATCCGCCACCCAGATGGCAGCAAGGTGGAATGTGTTATTGCGGATTCAACGATCGGAAGGTTCGCGGAAGCAGCCAGTGCGGCAGAGAAATTTGGGAAAGAGGGCGTTGGTGTTTCCCTTACGGTTACACCATGCTGGTGTTATGGCTCGGAGACCATTGATATGCATCCTTCCTGGCCGAAAGCCATCTGGGGTTTTAACGGTACCGAGAGACCCGGGGCGGTATACCTTGCAGCGGCGCTGGCCGGACATAACCAAAAAGGTCTGCCTGCGTTTTCGATCTACGGGCATGACGTACAGGACCGCGGAGATGAATCGATACAGGAGGATATCCGGGGAAAAATATTGAGATTCATTAAATCCGGCCTTGCTGTGGCAACCATGAGAGGCAAGGCATACCTGTCGATGGGATCGGTATCGATGGGAATTGCGGGGTCAATTGTCAATGATGCATTTTTCCAGGATTACCTGGGCATCCGTTGCGAGAATGTCGATATGACTGAATTCACCCGAAGGATCGAAGAGGTGATCTATGATAAGAATGAATATAAGAAGGCGCTGCAATGGGTTAAACTGAATTGCAGGGAGGGGACAGATTATAATGCTGCAACAAAACAAAAATCAAGGGAAAAAAAGGATCAAGAATGGGAATTTGTCGTCAAAATGACCCTGATCGCCAGAGACCTGATGATCGGGAACCCAAATCTTGCCAGAACAGGATTCGGGGAGGAGGCGCTGGGGCATAATGCCATAGCGGCAGGTTTCCAGGGACAGCGCCAATGGACAGATCATTTTCCTAACGGCGATTTCATGGAAGCAATCCTGAACTCTTCCTTCGACTGGAACGGGATCCGCCAGCCCTTCATCATGGCAACAGAAAATGATTCGTTGAACGGAGTGTCCATGCTCTTCGGACATCTGTTGAATAATTCAGCTCAGGTATTTGCAGATGTCAGGACATACTGGAGCCCCGGTGCCATTAAACGTGTAACCGGCAAATCGCTGAAGGGAAAAGCGGGTAACGGCCTGATACACCTGATCAATTCAGGATCTGCCGCCCTGGATGGAACGGGCCTACAATCGATTGACGGTAACCCGGCGATGAAACCTTTCTGGGAAATCACGGATACTGAAGTCAGCGCCTGTCTTAAAGCCACCAGGTGGTGCCCTGCAAATACAGGATATTTCAGGGGCGGAGGATTTTCTTCGAATTTCCTGACCGCAGGTGATATGCCGGTTACGATGTGCCGTGTAAACCTTGTAAAGGGAATCGGCCCGGTCCTGCAGATCGCGGAAGGTTACGCAGTCACCATTCCTGATGATGTTCATAAGACCCTGGATCAGCGTACGGACCCTGCCTGGCCGACAACCTGGTTCGCACCGAATCTGACCGGCCGCGGACCGTTCCGTGATGTATATTCCGTCATGGCAAACTGGGGAGCCAATCATGGATCATTCGGGTATGGCCATTACGGGGCTGACCTGATCACGCTGGCCTCGATGCTCAGGATCCCTGTTTGCATGCATAATGTGGAGGAAGATAAAATTTACCGGCCCAGCGCCTGGAATTCTTTCGGAATGGATCCGGAGGGATCGGATTACAGGGCATGCAGGAATTATGGCCCTCTATATGGCTAATCAAAAACCATGAACTCTTATGAGATATATTATTTTAGTTTTTGCTGCTTTTATCATTTTACAGAGCGGCTGCACTTCCAATAAAAAGAATGAAATGTCCAACACTTTCAGGCAAGACGTGGATTTTCTCAGACTATATGTTAAAACAGTTATTCTGACGGATGGGGAC
>DATDPY010000384.1:0-8649 GCA_035292565.1 Cyclobacteriaceae bacterium
GTCTAAAAAACTGGTGACCTTTTACAGCCGCAGCCGTAAACAGCTTTGGACGAAGGGCGAAAGTTCAGGAAATTACCTTCATGTTCGGGATATTATGGAAGACTGCGATGGCGATACGCTGTTAATTACTGCAAAGCCCGACGGTCCCGTCTGCCATACAGGTTCCGATACCTGCTTTAATGAAATTAATAAGGATCCCTATGCTTTCATCAGGGAGCTTGAGGAGGTGATCGCCGACAGAAAGACAAACCCTCGGGAAGGATCCTACACGGCCTCTCTTTTTTCCGGCGGCATAAACAGGATCGCGCAGAAGGTTGGGGAGGAGGCTGTTGAACTTGTCATTGAAGCAAAAGATAATCATGAAGAGGCATTTCTGAACGAAGCGGCCGACCTGTTCTTCCATTACCTTGTGTTGCTTTCGGCGAAAGGCGTGCCCTTCGCGAAAATTCTTAGCCGTCTTGAAGAACGGCGAAAATAATTTATGAACAGCCAGGCGCCCGGAGCGGTATTAATGATCAGGCCGTTGTCATTCGGATTTAACCCGGAAACCGGGGCGTCGAATGCCTTCCAGGCTGATCCCGGAAATGCCGATCCCGAAGTGATCCATGAATCGGCATTACGCGAATTCAACAGGCTCACCAGGATGCTCCGGAACTCGGGTGTTGTAACCCATGTTTTTGATGACACGCTTTCCCCGCGTAAGCCTGATGCCGTCTTCCCGAATAACTGGGTGTCGTTCCACCACGACGGAACCGTGGTTTTATATCCGATGCTGGCGCCAAACAGGAGATTGGAACGACGACTGGAATTGCTGGGACCCCTGGTAAAGAAACTGCACTTTAACATTACCCGCATCCTCGACCTAACTGCATTTGAACTCGAGGGGAGATTCCTGGAGGGCACCGGAAGTGTCGTATTCGACTATGTAAATAATATAGCCTACTCGGTAATATCCCCGCGGACCGACAGGGGCGTTTTATCCGTACTGTGCAGGGAACTGGGTTTCAGGGAATTCAGTTTCAGCGCCACCGACCGTGACGGCAGGGACATTTATCATACCAATGTTGTGATGTGCATCGGTACCGGCTATGTAATCATTTGTCTCGACGCGATTGAGAATCGTTTTCAGCAAAGGAAACTGGTGAGGCACCTGGAAAAATCGGGCCTGGAGATCGTCAATATTTCGGTCGAGCAGATGTATTCCTTTGCGGGCAATATGATCGAACTGCCTGGAAAGGAAGGGGAGAAATTACTGGTGATGTCAAAAACAGCCTACGCTTCACTTACTTCCATCCAGATAGCCGGGATCACGAAATATGCAAAACCGGCGTATGAAGACATTCCAACCTTTGAAAAATACGGAGGCGGAAGCGTCCGGTGTATGATGGCGGGTATTTTTCTTCCCGTATTGAGCGCTAACCCTTAGATATAAGATAAAATTTTCCTTCCTTTCCTGTACCTCCCATGCGAGACTTCAGGAAGCGGGATTCGGTACCGAAGCCTTTGCCGGGGGATTATAATTATAATTTCCAAAGGCGAGCAAGGGGAGGAAAATAAAACCAATAAGGATCAAGCCGATGGTAAATCCAACACCCTGGCCGAATGCCTCCGAGAGTTTATGCATCACGATGATCATGATCACTATATTGACAACCGGGATCAGCATTAATATCAGCCACCACCAGGGCTTACCTACGATTTCGAGCAGAACGATAATATTATAGAGTGGGATAATCGATGCCCAGCCGGGTTTCTTTGCCTTTGTGAATATTACCCACATCGAGACAATACAAAGAACGATGATCAGTCCATAGAGCAGCGATAAAGTTTTCATAGGATAATGTTTTTAGTTCCTACTCGTCTGGCTTTTCGGATTTCGCCCCGTACTCTGTTGAAGGATTTTCCGGTATCTCCTGTAATAAGCCCGGCGGATTGCAGATTCCAAATCCGGGCCCGGAATCAGTTACATGTAAAGCATCATCTGTATGATCTCTCGAAATTTATGAAACCATTTGATCCGATCAAATATAATTCACCAATAGTTTGGGGATGAGCCGGCTCTTATTTCACGTGCTTTGAAAAAAATATTTTGATTTTAATAAAATACCTTAAATTGCGAGATTAATATTTATAAAATGACCAAAATGAGGTTTGATTTATGTGTGATCGGGGCGGGACCTTCAGGCTATGCTGCTGCCATGCGCGCCCTTGACCTGAAGAAAACTGTCCTGCTCATCGAAAAAAATAAAATCGGGGGAGCCGGGATCCAGAATGGTGCATTGTCGTCAAAAACCTGGTGGGAACTGTCCAGGGAAGTTGTCATGCAGAGAAAAAATTTCAGGCGGTTCAATATGCAGGAGCCAGAGGTCAATTTCCAGGAAGTAAAAAATGAGGTATTAAAGGCCATTGCAGAGAAGAGGACGTTGCTGGAAGAACATCTCGAAATGATCCACACCCGGTACAACGGGCTGATAACGTTTATTAGCGGTGAAGCTAAAATTGTAACGCCGAACAAGGTTGTGGTTAAGAACGAATCGGGGGATACGGAATATGAAACGGAAAATATCGTGATTGCTACCGGCAGCCGGCCGCGCATGCTGCCTGAGATCCCGGTTGACGAAACCATTATCCTGACGAGCGACGGGATCGAAAAGCTGGATAAATTCCCTGAAAGCATGGTGATCATCGGGGCCGGGGTGATCGGATGCGAGTATGCCACCATCTTTTCGAATTTCGGGAAAACCAAGGTAAACCTGATCGACAAAGGCGACAGGATACTGCCGTTTGAAGATGAGGATGTGGTGCGCATCATCGAGAAAAACCTCGAAAAGAACGGTGTGTTGATCCACCGCAATGCAAAACTGAGTCAACTAAAGGTAGAAAACGGAAGGGTCCGATATACCATCGAATATAAGGATGGCAGTAAAGAGGATTTCAATGTGGAAAAAGCGCTGCTTTCGGTCGGGCGAGTACCCAATGTTGAAAACATATGGTCTAAGGATGTTAAGATCGAACTGGATAAAAACGGCTTTATTGTCGATGACGATACCCGGACCGACGTCCCGAATATCTATGCTATTGGCGATATGACGGCCGACATCGCACTGGTGAATATTGCCGAGCTGGAAGGAAGACACAGCGTCGAAAAGATGTTTGGCATGAATCCCAAACCAATCACCTATGCAAACATTTCCACCATCATGTTCCTGAATCCCGAAATTGCCGGTGTGGGGCTGAACGAACAGCAGGCCAGGGAGAAAGGTATGAACTACCGGATGGCCAGCGTGGATTACAGTTGCATCTCCAGGGCGATTGCCATGCGGAATACACAGGGATTTGTGAAGATCATGGTTACCGATACGGATATGGATAAATTGAGGATCATTGGTATGCGCGTTATCGGCGAGCACGCTTCCAGTGCAATACAGGCCATCTCACTGTTGATCTCCATGGACAGGGGAATCGAGGAACTTGCCGAACTTATTCATCCTCATCCGTCTATAACCGAAGGTATCCAGGAGTGTGTGAGAGTAATGCTGAACAAGTCGATGCTTAAGCCGTCCGTGTTGAGAGATATCATCGTTTATAAAGTATGCAAGAACGGGGAGGTTATGGATATTGTTTTTTAGGTTAATGGTATATTTAAAACCGGTAACAAGTAACCAGTTGGTAAAGGCAGTTGACAATTGGCAGTTGGCACAATTTCGATACCATCGAGGACTTCGATTTAACCAATAACTGGACGGAGCGTAAAAAAAATGTCCGGTGGACATTTTTAGCGACGGGCCAGCCTGCAGCGAAGGTGTTTAGACGGTAGTAAGACATTTGCGATTCCGATGTCTTCAATGAAATCGATCAAACCAGTAACAAGAAAAGAGCATCAAAATTATGAATGTGATGAAATATTTTACCGGCGAAAAGTTCCAATGCCTGGCAGGTGCGGGGATTGGGATTGTTACTCTTGTCCTGGCAATATATTTCCTGCTGGTTATTAAGAAACCATTTTTCAATGGTATAGCCTACCCATTCCTGGTTACCGGAACTTTCTTGCTTGGGATATGTATTGCCATAGTCATCCGCAGTCCGGCCGATATCGCGCGAGTAGACAACATGATACGGAATAACAAAAGTGAAATTCAAATTAGTGAGATTCCCAGGATGGAGACAGTATTGAAGAATTTTAAAAGGATTGAAATCGCAGAAATAATATTTATCATTTCCGGGGCGGCGCTCTTTTTCCTGATGTCAGCCAAACCTGTCGTGGCCGGGATTGGGACGGGGCTTTCAATCCAGGGATTGATATTGTTCACATTCGATCTGATCGCGGAAAACCGGGGGAAATTGTACCTCGGTTTTTTGCAAAATTTGATGACTCAATAAATCCTGAAATATAGTCTTACATTTCTGTCGTTCAACAATCAGCCCAGGTTAATAGGTTGAATAATCCTTCACTTATTGAATTTAGTAATGCCTGTATATTTGCGTGTAGCGCTTAATGACGAATATGGACAACCTTGTAAGAAGGATATTCAGACACTATTTGCCCTTAATCATTTTGTCTGCCATTGCGGGGTATATTTTTTATTTGACTTGGCAGGAGAAGGACACGATCACTATCATCACGGATGCAACAGGATATATTTCGCTGATCCTGCTGGTGATAACCCTTATCCTGGGACCGCTTAACATTCTGTTCAAAAGAAAAAATCCTGTTTCGACTTATTTCAGGAGGGACCTGGGCATTTACGGGGGGAGCCTTGCCGTTGTCCATTCGGCGGCCGGTTTATTCGTTCACCTGCGGGGAAAGCCATGGTTGTATTTTTTTATAGAATCTGACAATACATTATCTATTAGGTTCGACAGGTTTGGTATCGCCAATCACACAGGATTGTTCGGAGCTTTGATCATTATTTTATTGCTTGTTATCTCCAACGATTTCTCCCTGAAAAAGCTGAAAACGTCCAGGTGGAAAAACCTTCAGCGATTATCCTATTTCATGTTCATTTTTATCATGATCCATTCCATCCTTTACCGGGTAAGTGCAAACGATAACCACCTCATATTTTATTTATATATTCCTTTATTTTTATTTGTCCTGATCGTACAACTGGCAGGACTCAAGCAGAGAACGGGAATTCGGAATAATCAGCTTTAATCTAAGAAAATAATCCTGCCACCAATAAGAACTTATTTGAGGACTGATTATAAATTATTTTCCCTGAAATATTTCTCGACCTCAGTCAGGTCCTGGTGGTTACCAATATCAGCCCAGTATGCATCCTTTACGTCATATCCTTTGATGGATTTATAAGGGACCAGGTCGAGATAAATATCGATGATGGAAAATACACCATCTCTTTTCATATGCATGAATAATTCAGGGCTGATCACGTGGATTCCGCAAAAACCCAGCTCGGCGAAAACTTCTTTGATGAAGGGCATTTTCATTTTTCCCGAAGCCGTATTTTTCCAGCCGGCCATATCGAGATTCTTATCGAACAGCAGAACCCTGTCTGTTTCCCTGGCCTGGACAGCCAGAGTGGCAAGAGAGCCGCTTTGAAGGTGGAAATTGTAAAGTTCGGCAAGATCAACATCCGACAGGATATCGATATTATGAACGAGGAATGGCCTGCCATCATTGAAGAAGTCCTTTGCCTTCTTTAATCCTCCCCCCGTATCCAGCAGTCTTTCCGATTCATCCGACAGGGAAATGTTCAATCCGAAGTTTTTATTCTCCGAAAGGTATTCCCGGATAAGTGCTGCATGGTGATGGATATTGATGATCACTTCGTCGAACCCGTTGGATTTCAGTTTCCCAAGAAGCCGCTCGAGCATCGTTTTGCCATTTACCTTAACCATGGCTTTGGGAATTTTATCGGTAAGAGGTTTTAGCCGTGTACCCAGGCCTGCGGCGAATACCATGGCCTTCATATGCCAAGCTTTTTTAGTTCCTGCTCCCTGTGATACAGGATCACCTCCACCCCGCCGCGGTATTTTTTTTCCAGGAGTGACCTGACCTGCTCTGCGCAGTATACCGAACGATGCTGCCCGCCGGTGCACCCGAAATTCACCATAAGCTTGGTGTATTTTCTTTCGAGGTATTCCTTTACGGAATGGTCGATCAGACGGAAGGTATCATCGATAAAATCATCCGCTTTGCTCCTGTTCCGGAAGAATTCAACCACGACCGGATCGTTACCGTTCAGTTCCCTATACTCCTCGTACCTCCCGGGATTATGAATGGCCCGGCAATCGAATACGAAGCCTCCTCCGTTCTCTGAAAGATCCACCGGGATCCCCCTTTTATATGAAAAGCTGTTGATCTCAATAATAAGTTTATTCCTCGACTCCCTGGCCCCGATAAACTGTTTCAGCTCAGGTGAATCGACCATCGATCTGAGAACTCCGGTGAGGTATGGATAATTATTCGCCTTGATATAATTCTTCAGGAGGTAATCCAGCGTTTTAACTGCAAAGGGTATGCTCCTGAGAAACTGGGGCTTTTTTTCATAAAATCCCCTGAACCCGAAAGCACCCATGGCCTGCAATAGCCTGATCAGGGCGTATCCGTAATAGAAATTCCTGAATTTCGTTTCATCGAATGTATGCCAGCTTTTTAAGCTGCTGATATAATGGTCGAGCAACTTCTCCTTAAAATCGTCAGGGATATCGGCCTTTGCATCGAAAATGAGAGAAGCCAGGTCATACTGAAGGGCCCCTTTCCGTCCTCCCTGGTAATCGATATAGAATAGGGTGTTGTTCCTGATCATGATATTGCTCGACTGGAAATCACGGTACATGAAAAAATCATGATCTTCGCTAAGCAGGTGATCTGTGAATTTCTGATAATCATCCTCCAGCGACTGCTCTTCGAAAGGGATCTTGGCAAGTTTCAGAAAATAATATTTGAAATAATTCAGGTCCCACATCATGGATTGTTTGTCGAACATGGCCCTGGGGTAGCTGTAGGAATAATCCAGGCCCTCGTGACCGCGGATCTGGAAATACGGGAGTTCCTCCATGATCCTCATGTAGATGTTCCTGGCGCTATTGGTGAAGCCTCCCAGGTCATTCTGCTCCATCAGGAACGAGAAGAGGGTTGTATCCCCCAGGTCGTGCAGGAGGTAGACATTCTTATCGAGGTCTTCGGAGTATATTCCCGGGACATTTAAACCTTTGGACAGAAAATGACGGGTGAATTCAAGGAAGGCAATATTTTCTTTCCGGTCGAGATTGTAGACCCCGATGGCCGTGAAATTTCCTGAAAATATCCTGTAGTATTCGCGATAGGATCCCGACCTGGGCAGGGAGAGGATGTTCTCGGCTTTGAGATTAAAAGTCTTTTGAAAGATATCCTGAAGAATATGGGTCCTGCTGAGTACGGTCATTATTTTTTAACAGATCTAAAAAGCTATAAGAAAAAATTAACCGGCAGATTCAATATCGATTGAGAATTTCAATTTTTCCCATTGAAAAACGATCTTTCCGTTTTTATCTCCTGCCTGGATTACCTCGAATTTCAGCTCTTCCACCGGTTCGTTCAGAAATTCGGGAGTAACCATGAATCGCACTGCATCGTCGGCCATATTGTAGTCATCGGCCTGGTGCTGGTTCCAGTTTTTATTGATAATTATGGTCCATTCTTTTTCACCCGGGATTGTGAAAAATGCATATTTTCCTGCTGGTATCACATTTCCAGCAATCTTCAGATCCGAATTAAACTGTAAGGACGTTGCCATATGTGCGCCGGTAACCCAGATCTTATGATAAGGCACCAGTTCTCCCCAGATTGCCCTTCCCCTGACGCTGGGAGCCGAATATTCCATATGGACATGGGTACTGCCAATCATGGCCATGGCGGTCCTCAGGGGACTCTGAGCCTGCGTTGTTTCAGTTTTGGACCCTGATTGCTCATGACCGGAGTGATCCTTATGGCCGCTTCCGCATCCGGAGCATATCAGGGCGGAGATTACGAGAAACAATTTCAGGCTAATCATCATAAGCAAAAGATTAATGGATTAAGATTTAAAGATATAAAAACATCGGCGGTTTATGAAATTGATGATTTTCGGATATGAATGAATTTGTGTAACGCATAGTTGGATGGAGAAAGGAATTCGATCAACCACACGATAAAAATGCCGTTATCCCCGGACCGGCTACTGCACGGAACGGCTTCAGCGTAATCCCTGTGTTAATTACATTTCGGCGGACAAAGCGGGGTTCCCCATCTGTAATTAATATTTCAACCTCCGCTGCATGCTGGCCCGTCGCTAAATCACGCCACCGACGTGATTTTTATCGCTCCGTCCGGGTCCCCCATCGGTGGGCAGATAATTTTCCCCCATCAGAGTCTCCCGCCGGGCGGTGAGTGCGCGAGCCGGGGACTCTGATGATCTGGATATAAAATACATAAACATACTTGCAGATAGCAGTCAGAAGCAATTCGTCATTAACATCAGAGTCCCCTCCCTGCCTGCCGCCCCTATGCCCGTGCGATGGCAGGCAGGCGGGAGACTCTTCTATGTAGAAAAGCAAGCATATCAGAGCCTTTAAATTTCTTACATTAATCTTTCTTTTATGTAGTAACTATAAAACCTACAAAACCATTCTTCTATAAACGGTCGATACCAGCTATGTATGCCGCAA
>DATDPY010000385.1:0-12567 GCA_035292565.1 Cyclobacteriaceae bacterium
TACATTTAACGGTAACCTCTCATTCCTGAGGATCGACAATCAGTTTTACGGAAATGGGATCAAGGCATATTCGCTGATTTCGGACAGGAAGGTGCGCTATTCAGATCATTTTCCGGTTACGGGAACTTATGAGATCATACCACGCTAAATTGATAAAATTTTGAATTGCAAATCGCGATTCAATGTTGTCCGGTAAAAAAGGAAAACAATTCGTTATTCTTAATTATTTAACCGTCTTTTCAGGATATTTTTTGAGTCCAAGCCCCCCTTTCCAAGATAACGACGAATCGACACCCTTTTTCGCGGGGCGAGGAGTCTTTGAGGAATTTGTGGAAATGCCGAAGGCATATTCGTGCACTCACCCGTCAGTCCTGGCAAAGCAAGAAGGGAAAGGCAGGCTCGCGCAATCCCCGAACGGTTTTGCCACTAATAACACGAATTGACACAAATTGACACCGCTTTCGCGGTGTGTGGTGTCCGTTAAGATTTGGGAGATCAGCATGTGTAAAATTCGTGGATTCGTGGTTGAAAAATCATTAGTTTTTGGTGTAACCTGATTCCATTCAATGGATAAATCTTCAAAACGATATCTTTCCCGGGACAGTAGTGAATCGTGATTCGCAACCCATGATTCGCGAATTTTTAAACTCTTTGTGGAACTAATCCGATATTCAATAACACTATCTTTGTCCTTTATGAATCTTGAAAAAATCGATATCAGGGCGATATCTCTTGATGAGTTGCGTGTGAAGTTCGCCGAACTGGGTGAAAAACCATTCCGCGCCAACCAGGTCTATGAGTGGTTATGGAACAAGTCCTCCACGGATTTCAGCCGGATGACCAACATTTCTCTTCGCCTGCGAAATGTCCTGAATGAACATTTCACGATCCGGCCGGCGAGGCTGGATGGGTCCCAGTACAGCGCCGACAAAACCATAAAATCCGCTTTCAGGCTGTATGACGACCATATCATCGAAGGCGTCCTGATTCCCAGGAAAAATCGCATGACGGCCTGTGTTTCCTCTCAGGCTGGCTGTTCCCTGTCCTGCAAATTCTGTGCGACCGGTTACCTTGAACGCAAAAGAAACCTCGAGCCGGGTGAGATTTACGACCAGGTGGTGCTGATCAACCGGTTGGCCCGGGAAAAATACGATTCCCCCCTGACGAATATCGTGTTCATGGGCATGGGCGAGCCCCTGTTGAATTACAACAATGTTATGGAGGGCATCCGGCTGATTACCTCTGAAGAAGGCCTGAATATGTCTGCCAAAAGAATTACCCTGTCGACGGCGGGCATTTCAAAAATGATCAGGAAGCTTGCCGACGATAATGTTAAATTCAAGCTGGCCGTTTCGCTGCATGCAGCCAATGATGTGAAGCGGAACAGGATCATGCCGATCAATGAAACCAATTCCCTGAAATCCCTTAGCGAAGCCCTCCAGGATTTTTTCCATGCTACCAGGAGCAGGATAACCTTTGAATATATTGTCTTCAGGGATTTCAATGATTCACCGGAAGATGCGGAGGAGCTTTACCAATTCGTTCGAAAAATCCCCTGCAAGATAAATATCATCGAATACAATCCCATCAGGGAAGCGAAGTTTGAAAATTCATCTGCAGACCGGATTGAATATCTGGCGAAGTATCTTGAAATGAAGGAGATCACCGTGAAGATACGCAGGAGCCGGGGGAAGGATATTGATGCGGCGTGCGGACAACTGGCAGGGAGGAGGTAGTTGGTTATTGGGTTATTGGGTTATTGGGTTATTGAGTTATTGAGTTATTGAGTTGATTGAGTTAATTGAGTTAATTGGGGGTTTCAAATAAGCGATTCAACACTTCAACAATTAAACCATAAATTCACGATTTGGAATTGGGTGAACAAGGGTGAAACCTGTTTCGAGTATTAAACCGATTCGATCCTGTGCAGCATCAATCCCGCAATGTTTTCTGCCCGCATTTTTGCCTCGGCGGCTTTTTCACCTTCAAATAGCTCATCCACAGTTTGTTTGAAAAGGTACAGCCATTCCGAAAATTCGATGGACGACATCCGCGTCATTCTGCTCAGGGCGATATGTTTTGACATTGGGCTTCCCTCGAACGAACGTTCCCCCAATAGCATGCTAGCCCAGAAAGAATACATTTTCGGGAGGTGGGATTCCCAATCCACCCTGGCCACGTCGTTGAAAATATAACCCAGGATGTTATTTTCCCTGACCTTGCCGTAAAATGTATTTATCAGAAGAATAATATCTTCTCTGGTATTGATATCCGGTTTACTCATTCATGAAATTTTATGTTATAAAGATAGTTCCTATTTTGAAATTGGTATGACATATTCAGATGGGCAAATCAGGATCCCATCCGACTCTCTCAAATAGCTTAAATATTTAAATTGATGGATTCGTAGAATAGCAGGCTGGCAGAATGATTGACCTCTGACTTGTTGACTAGCTCACAGGTTGATTACTTCATTCGTTGATAAGCCGGATTTTTTAAATCAGGAGGTTATTATGGAGAATAATTACAATACACATATTTATGTTCCATTAATACGGATCGAATGTAAATGTAGCCATAATTAATAAACCAAAAACACCAAATCCAGTGCCAGTAAATACAAGTACGGACAATATTGAGCTTGCGGTTTTGTCTTTCAATTGAACGTATTGGATATCTTCGGAGACTTGATAATACTCTACCGAATTACGGATCTTTTTTGCGCCAAATACACCAGTGCTATCTACAACCAGGTTATTAAATTGGTATGAGTTATTATCAGCTGTGACAACCCTTACCTGGCCCTGGTCAATGGCATCTGCAAGCGGCATTTTATGCGTGGAATATACCGTACAGCCCGCCATCATGATTTCACATGATATTAATAGGACAATACAGATAGGAGTATGTATTAAACTTTTCGTATTTTTGTTAATTGGTGCGACAAACTGATATATCATTCAATGTTCGAAATTTTTCTTAAAATAATATCCTGACTCGCTTACTAATTATTTACTCAAAATCGGTTGTTGATCCGTCCGGTCAATACACCATCCACCGCCATTATTAATGCTGAACCCGCTCATGCTTTCCGCCAGGCTATTCAGGGCAATAATGGGCGCGGCAATCAGGACTCCTCCGCTGATGATGGCAACTGTTGTCAACACTGCGCTGGCGTCACGGTCCTTTACCTGAACGTAACGGACATTGTCCGGGATTTGCTGGTACCTTATTGAATTGCCGATTTTTTTGATTCCCATGACCCGGCTGCTGTCCTGTATAAGGGAGGTGTACTTAACTGATCTGTGATTTCCGGCGACAATTTTTACGGGCCCTTTTTCTATGGCATTCTCAATCGAAACCGGTGGTGCATATACAACACAACTTTGCATTATCATAATCAGACATGAAATGAATAATGAAAGAATGGCGGATGACAACTTTAAGCTTTTCATAGTATTCAATGATTGGTTTGACATTCTCGTTTCCATTATTGATCAAAAGAGCAATTACAAATACATACGCAAATTATGCGCAGTGAAACCGGATAACCTACCGTAACTTTTTCTTTATTTTTTGCGGAATTTCCAATAAAACCTGATTCCGGATGCGGCGGAGGCAGAAATCAATAATTGAGGTAAGCCGGAATTTGGGAAGTAGTAAAAAATGCCAAATTCTGCGAAATGACTTGTTTTAAATTGCGATAAATGCAAATGGGATCAACGTGTGGTGCACAGTCAATGGATGCCGTGAAAAAACAATCCATTGATAAGGCGGGGATTCGCTTTCCATCAACCGCTTACTGCTTATCGCTTACCCCTGTCCTAGGCTTTTCCTTACCGCCGGTACCACCCAGGTTCCAAAAAGTTCCATGGATTTCATGATCCTTTCATGCGGCAAAACGCCTACGCTCATTTGTGCAAGAAAACGCGAGTGGCCGAATAATTCATGCTCGTAAAGGATCTTGTCGATCACCTCCTGAATGCTGCCTACCAGTAACCATCCCTTCGGCGAACAGCCAGCCTCAAAATGATCGCGGCCCATCGGCGGCCAGCCTCTCTCCCGGCCGATCCGGTTCATCATGACCGAATAGGCCGAATAAAACTCATCCCTGGCCCGGCTGGAATCTTCAGCAACATAGGTATGTGAATTTATTCCCAGGGGAAGCCCGGCGTTCCCTTCCTGCTTTGCGGTCTCCTTATATAAATTGACAAACGGGACAAACCGGTCGGGCATACCGCCAATTATGGCCAGCATCATGGGCAGGCCAAGTTTTGCCGCCCGGACCGCAGATCCCGGTGTACCGCCAACCGCAAGCCACACGGGTAGCTTTTCCTGGTGTGGCCGGGGGTATATGCCCAGGTTCCCGATCGGCGCCCTGTGCTTTCCCTTCCATGAAATGGTTTCGGCGGAGTTGATTTTCAGGAGCATTTCAAGCTTCTCCTCAAATAATGAATCATAATCTTTCAGGTCGTATCCGAATAACGGAAAAGATTCGGTGAACGATCCGCGTCCTGCCATGATCTCGGCCCTCCCCCCGGAAAGCTGGTCGACTGTGGCAAATTGCTGGAACACCCTCACGGGGTCATCGGAACTCAGTACCGTAACTGCGCTCGTGAGTTTGACTTTTTTTGTGATCATGGCCGCGGCTGCCAATATCGTGGCGGGAGACGAAACGGTAAAATCAGGCCGGTGATGTTCCCCGACGGCAAACACGTCGAGTCCAAGCTGATCGGCCAATTGAATCTCTTCCATCAGATCCCTGATCCTTTGGTATGTATTCATTGCCCTTCCGGCTACCCCGTCGGGCTGTACGTCGGCGAAGGTGCAGATGCCAAGTTCCATTGCAGTTCATTAATTAGAATCTGCGAAATTATTAAATATTTCTCGTACCGGAAGAGAGGGGGAGTATTTGTTGAATTGTTGAATTGCTGAATCGCTTAAATGCATGTACTCCGTACTCGTGCTGATGAAGTTTTAGCGGAGGCGCATGTGTTATGTGCTCCTGATACCAAGACCGGTGGAATCGGAGGGCTGGATACGTTTGGAAAACAACGGCTGCAAGGTGCATGATGTGACTTCTAAAAGTTTGCGGAGGAATTCAGGCGATTAATGAATATTCTCAGAATTCAAAATGCCTCTTTTTAAAAGGAATTGTTTTCACTTTCTCAATATTGGCGAGAATTTTATCCAGCGCCTTATAAAGCTTTGTCAGGTTTTGTTTTTCTCCGAAGAAAACATCTTCGATTTCATCCGCCTCAGCCATTTTTAACTCCCGGATCAATCCGATCGATGCTTCGATAAATTCTTCTTCGTTTTCACAATCATGTGACAATACCCCGAATTGCAGGGTAAGGTCGTGGTGATACTTTTCCGCCTGCAGAAGGATACCAGAGCAGGATTCTTTGGATAATTCGTCGGTGTCCATAGGCAGTGTAAATATAAACAACAAGCAATCATGATGCGTTAGAAACGCATATCTCCTGCGTCCTCCGTATCCGCTGCGCTCTGACTGCGGCGAGGGGGAAAGGCTAAAAAGTCATCAAGTCACAACGCATGATTAACCAGAAGCGCTTCAATATCTCCTATCAGCTCTTCAGACCCGCTGTTCAGCCATGGATATTTGCTTTCGATCACGCCGTTCGGATGAACGAGGTAGGCAATGTTGGGCGCGGGACCAAAGTAATGCCACCATTCATTGCCGGGACCGTCGATGATCACCTCGGGCCGGACGACCATGTGATTCAGCATTTCCCGCACCAGATTCCTTCGCTCGCCGTATGTCCTCGGCCGCTTATAAAGGACGCATTCGGCAACGTTTCCTTCAAACCACATCCCCCCGTTATGATAAATG
The DNA here is from genome assembly GCA_035292565.1 of Cyclobacteriaceae bacterium. GTDB lineage: Bacteria > Bacteroidota > Bacteroidia > Cytophagales > Cyclobacteriaceae > DATDPY01. The sequence goes on from DATDPY010000385.1 coordinate 5,855, forward strand.
TCGCCGCAATACGGATTCGTGTCGATCGGGTGTGCCTCCGCGGTATATACGATCAGCACCGTGAGGGACTTCCTGAACATGGAATCTATCTGATTGATGAAGGGAATCATTCCCCGGTATTCCCAGCACGTGTAGCTGGCGGAGATCATCAGCACGGGCTTCCCGGACGAAAGGACCTTGCCGATATTTACCATCCTGCCCTCCACGGTATGCAGGGTAAAATCGGGGATGGTATCCCCGGGTTCCGGACCGCTGTGGTCGAATTTGAAATCGGGCATCGGCGCATACTTCATCATGGAATGATAAGCGATCATGGCCCAGTCCTTGGGCATCCTTGGCCGGTTTATGGCTGCTTTTAAGCGCGGCTGTCCGATGGATGTGAATGAAAAAAGAAGGAAATAAAGAAAAGGAAGAAATCGATTCATGGCAAAAAAATTAGATGACAACGGGATTTCAGAATGACTATTCAAGTTTAAAAAACGGCGCTGACGCCGGGCACCTCAAAAGTATACTCAACGGGGATGAAATGGGCTAAAATGGTAGAATTTTTTGGCGTCTTTCATTGTTTATTTCGTTGAATAGTCGATTAGTTGACCAGTCAACTGGTTGACTAGTCTACGAGTTTACGAGTCGACCATACTTTACTTTCCCATGGCGCTGCCCTTCACCAGCAACACCGATTTAACCGATTCCTCTTTCAGATGGATAAACTTGAGCCTGCTGTCATCCTTCAAATAATTTTCGAGGTCTTTTTCGGAATCAAATGAAACTAAATGGATTTCGTAGGGCCGTTCTTTATTTCCGGAAATAAAACTATTCATGTCCGGCCTGACCCGGTATAAAATCCTTCCGTTATGTTTCCCAAGCAATGGAAGCGCATGATCTTCAAACTGGTGAAAAATTTCCTCCTTGCCTTCCCTGACAAAAATTAGTTGGGTGATGTAGATCATTTTGAATCTATTTTGAAACTCAGGCTTTTTTATATGTTGAATTGTTGAATTGTTGAACTGTTGATAGGTGGTAGGCCCGATTAAGCAATTAAACAATTCAACAATTAAACAATTCCGCCTATAAAAACTTTTGGAAAGTCAGCCACCCATTCGCCTGCCCGTAACTTTCCAAAAGCGGTTCACGCGCTATTTCTTACTGGCTTCAAACAGCTTCTGCTTCTCCTCCTTTGTCAGGCTCTCATACCCTCCCTGGGAAATTTTATCCAGGATGTGGTCGATCTCCTCCTGCGTTACTTTCTGCAGATCTTCTTTGGATTTCGGCTTTGATTTTTGCTTTTCGTTTTTATACGACACTCTGATCTTAGGCCGGGAGGAAAACAGACCCTTGAACCAGTTCAGGACGACGGTAATCGGATGGCCGATATCATTTCCTTTCTTCAACTGGATCACGTAGAGAAAGCCGATTGCCGCTCCACCAAGGTGGGCAAGGTCGCCCCCGGCATTGCTCCCGTCGATCCGGAAGAATGAAAGCATTACGTAAAACATGGCGATATATTTGATCTTAACAGGACCGAGGAAAAGCAGGAAAAGCGAATAATTCGGAAAATAGGCTGCAGCCCCGACTACAACGGCAAATACCCCGGCGGAAGCCCCAAGAAGAATACTCTGCTCGACGCGGTCCTGGTAATACGGAATGAGGTTATAGATCAGGATATAGAACAGTCCCCCCATGATGCCACCCATGATATAAAGGTTAACCAGTTTCTGGTTACCCAGGAGCTCATGCACGATCCTGCCGAACCAGAAAAGAAAAAGCATGTTAAACAGGATATGGAAGAATCCCTCATGGGTGAAGAAATAGGTGATCAGCGTCCAGGGGCGAAGCAGGAAGCTGGCGATATTGGAAGGAAGCGAAATCTTATCGATTAACCAGATATAAGCGTCGAGATTGCCTGAAAGGGAAAGGATCACTCTCACGAGGTTGATAACCAGGAAAACAATTACGTTGATGGTAATGATCTGGATAAGGCCGTTATCGGGTTTTTTCCAGATATTATAAAATTCGTCGAGGAAATTGTTCCTGTTCATTTTTTTTCCTTTAGAATCCCAGGTTTGCCCACCTTTTTACAAGGATAAAAGCAAAGAACATCCCCCCAAGATGGGCAAAATGGGCCACATTATCGCCGGGCGATTGCTGAATTATGGCATAAAGTTCATATAATCCATATAATAAAACGAAATACTTGGCCTTCATGGGTATCGGCGGGATCAGCAGCATGAGCACGGCGTTGGGGAATAACATACCGAATGCCATAAGGATCCCGAAAACCGCTCCGGAAGCCCCGACCATCGGTGTATTGGAAACTTTATACCAGAATTCCCTCACAAATCCAACCGATTCTTCTTTATGGGATTCGCTGTTGGGATTGTCGGCAAATTCATTGATGAACTCATCCAAATGATCGGTGAGATGATAATGTTTAACTATATACCGGTTGAAGAGTTCCGGGTTCGGATTGCGGAAATAGGCCATGGTATCCTTTTCAATCGCCCTGGTTTCCCAGAAATTGATCCCGAACCAGATCACTCCGGCGCCCACACCTGTGATGAGGTAAAAGGCGAGAAACCTTCTGGATCCCCAGACACGTTCGAGCCATGGCCCGAAGATAAACAAGGCCAGCATGTTGCCGAACAAGTGCCAGAAACTTGCATGGATAAACATATAGGTGAAAAACTGAATGGGATTGAACGTTTCCGCATGGATGTACCGGAGCCCTCCCAGCGATATAAAATCGATCTGCAGGAATTGCTGGATCAGGAGTAGTGTCACGTTGATGATGAGCAGGTTTCTGACTACAGGGGTTATGTTCTGGAACATCAGGATTTTTTCTTTAAAAGATCATCGATTTGATTTAAGGTAAATATGGTATAGACGGGCTCGCCTGTGGGCGTATAATTAGGATTGGCACAGGCGAATAACTGATCGATGAGCAATCCCTGTTCCTCCTCCCGCAGTTTTTTAATATACCTTGAAGAGGCATACCGCGATAATGACCGGGCCAGGTTTTCCTGAATATCAAGCTTAAGCTTGTCCCGGTTTAGCTTAAACTGTTCGATAAGATTTTCAAATATTTCTTTCTCGCTGAAATTATTCATCCCGGAAGGAATTCCGTTTATGATGACCGATTTACCCCCGAATGTTTCCACTTCAAATCCCAGGTTGTTGATCTCCCCCATGATTTCCATTACGAGCGAAAGGTCGGTCGGGTTCAGTTCGATCGTCACAGGGAATATCAACCGTTGGGCATTCCCGGACCTGTCCATCAGGTTTTTCATGAATTTTTCATAAGAAATCCTCTGATAAGCCGCCGCCTGGTCGATGATCATCAGACCCGACCTTATCTGCGAGAGGATAAACCGGTTGTGAAGCTGGAAAGTGGCCGGGGATACGATTCCGGGAAAATTCTCCGCATCCGTTGAAATCTCAGGTGAGGACCCGGCCTTTCCTCCCGCAATTTCCGGACCCGCGCCCGCAACCCTTTCCGTCAGGCCTTCAAAAACCGTTTCCCAGTTCCTGAGGTTTTGGAATTCGCCAGACCGCAGACGTTCATAATTCAGGTCGGCCATAGTCCTGGAAGCTGATGCGCCGCCCAGCTTCGAATCCAGGGAATAGTTAACATCATTGCTGAAGTCAATGGAAGGGATGATGCTGTGCGTTCCCAGGGCCTGCTTGACGACGGTGCGGATGACGCTGTAGACGGCCCTTTCATCGATGAACTTGACCTCCGTTTTCGTGGGGTGAACATTCACATCCACATGCGCCGGATCCAATTCAAGGAACAAAGTATAAAACGGAAAATAATCAGGCGGAAGCAGGCCTTCGTAGGCCGTAATGACCGCGTGATTCAGGTAGTTATTCCGTATGTATCTCTTATTTACGAAGAGAAACTGTTCCCCGCGGGTCTTTTTGGCATACTCCGGCTTTCCGATATATCCCCAGACTTTTACATGGTCGGTATCTTCATGGCAGGTTACCAGCTGTTCCTGATAATTTTTCCCGAACAGGTTTACAATCCGTTTGCCCAGTTTCCCCGCAGGCAGGTTGTAGATCTCGAGATCGTTATGGAACAGGCGCATCGACGATTCCGGCATGCCCAGGGCATGATACTGGAATTCGTCGATGATATGCTTCATCTCGATCGGCGCCGATTTCAGGAAATTCCTTCTCGCCGGAACATTATAAAACAGGTTCTTCACCAGAATGGACGTTCCCGGGTTGCAGGCGGCGGGTTCCTGTTTTTTGAAAATGGAACCCTCTATGACGATCAGGGTCCCGAGTTCGTCCTCCGCTCTGCGGGTCTTCAGCTCAACCTGGGCCACCGCAGCCACCGATGCAAGCGCTTCCCCTCTGAAGCCCATAGTCCGGATAGCATAGAGGTCTTCGCTGGTTTTTAACTTGGAGGTGGCATGTCTTTCGAAACACATCCGTGCATCGGTTACCGACATCCCCGTTCCGTTATCCATGATCTGGATGGACGATTTACCGGCATCCCTGATAATTACCTGGATCTCCCCTGCGCCGGCATCCAGGGAATTTTCGATTAATTCCTTGACCACAGATGCAGGCCGTTGTACAACTTCTCCCGCAGCGATCTGGTTAGCCAGGGAATCCGGAAGTAAACGAATGATATCAGTCATCTGGTCTTCATTCACCGTTTTCTGATTCTTGCCCAAACGTAGAGCGGGACAAGTATCAGCAGAATATACAATATATTACTGCCTATATAAATATATCCGAAAGCAATAGCTACAAAGGACATAATAAAAACGATTTGCCTTACGTCACTCTTCCTCTCCAGCCTCGATCTCCGCTTATATGCTTCCGCAATGCTTTCCCTTAAATCCTTCCGGCCCCCCCTTTCGTTTTGTTCCTTGAACCTTCTTTCTTTAGCTGCCAGCTCCTCCTTTACCGGATCATAATACCGCGGCCGATAATTGAATTGCCGGTTTTTCGGTAGTCTCAACAAGGAGGGAAGCTTCATAATTGATATATTCGTATTTACAAAAATAAGACATTATCCTTTAGCTGACGAATTATTTTATCGCCCGTGCCCAGGTTTAAGCTCGTAATTTTCCTGATCCTTATTTCTCCATTTTCACTTGCGGGAGGAAATCCCGGGATGTTTATGGAAAACATCAAGGCTTCTGAATGGGCCGACAGCCTCCTGATTACCATGTCGCTGGAGGAAAAAATCGGACAGCTTTTCATGATGGGTGCGTACAGCGACAGGGGTCCGGTGTATAACGACGAACTTGCCGGCATCATAACAAAATACAACATTGGCGGCCTCGTTTTTTTCAGCGGTTTGCCGGAAAGTGATGGCATGCTGACCAGCAGGCTGCAGCGAAATTCCAAAATTCCCTTGTTGGTTGGCATAGAAAGCGGATGGGGAGAATTAAAGGGGGGCGAAAGCCTTGCCTCTCTTCCCGGCCCACTGGCGCTCGGCGCTGTCGGCGATAACCGTCTTTTATATGATGCCGGAAGCGAAGCAGCTAACCGTTTAAGGATGCTCGGAGTACATTTGAATTTTGTTTCCGTACCGGATTTTTCCGATGAGGCATTTATTGCCACTGCTAAAAACCATTTTTTCAGCAACGACCGCCTCATGTCCGCGGAAAAATCCGTCGCTTATATGCGGGGAATGCAGGATAACGGGGTCATGGTTGCTTCCAGAAATTTTCCTTCTCAATGGATTTCACGGCCGGGGCAGGGAAACGGCTCATATCACCCCGCATCTGACGAGAATTCGCAATTATATATTTTCAAAGAACTGGTTTCGGCAGGCTTATCGGGTATGACGGCTGAATGGCCTGAAAAAATTTCTGTAAGTAAAATTGTCGGGCATTACAACGGGCGACCTGAAAATTTACCGGAGAACATCCACAAGATTACGGGATTCAACGGCATCTTATTTTACGAAACCCGCAGCAATTCTGATTTGGAACGGTCAGTTGATGAATTCCTTTCAGCCGGTGCGGATATTTTCCTGTTCCCTTACAATATTCAGGCTTCGGTGAACCTGGTCAAAAAAGCGATTCAAACTAAAAAAGTGAAGAGATCCGATATTGACGCCCGGGTCAAAAAATTGCTCATGATGAAATTTCAAGCCGGGCTCAATGATTTCAACCAATTAGACCCTGCGCCCGCAGAATGGATCAAAAGAGAAGAAAATGTCCGTGAATTATTCGGTTCAGTGTTTGCCGAGAATTCCATTACCTTATTTAAGAACATCGATGACTTCCTGCCGGTCCTCAATCTGGATACCCTGAATTTCGCCAGCCTTACCTTTGGAATCCGGGATCATAATTTCCAGGACATGCTGGGCCGTTATGCGCCGTTCAGGCATTATACGATCGATGAGGGCCAGGCGGATACCGAAGTTTTCACAGACCTTTCCGCACAACTCGAAAATCATAATGCGATCATTGCAGGGATCAATGAATCGTTATTTTCAGACGACAATAATCAACAGGCAGCCAGGGAGGCTCTTCTCTTCCTGGGCGGTCTTAAATCGCACGCAAGGGTCGTTGTCGTACTCTTCGGTTCCCCGGCATTGTTAAAATATTTTGATGGTTTTAATACCCTCCTCTGTGTTTATGAAGATAATGTATTTACCCGGACCGCTGCACCGCAGGCCATATTCGGATCCATCGCGGTCCACGGCAGGTGCCCAGTAACGCTGAATGAAAAATGGAAGGCGG
>DATDPY010000386.1:0-5904 GCA_035292565.1 Cyclobacteriaceae bacterium
TGGTCCATGGGCTTCGTTTCGCAGGCTTTCCCTATGCATTCCATACAGTCGGATCGTGTATGGCGGTTCCCGTAAATATTTATCAGAAACAGGGCGGAATGAACACCAAAAAAGCAGGCGAAGACTTCTATTTCCTCCACAAAATTTTCCCGCTCGCAAATTTTCACGAGATCCGCAATACACGGGTAATTCCAGGCTCCAGGAAATCGGTTCGGGTACCTTTCGGAACAGGGAAAGCCATGACCGATTGGGCCACGAATAATACAAGGATTTTTTACACTTATAATCATCTGATATATAAAGATTTACGAAATTTCATTCAAATCCTGACTTCAGCATTTGATTCAGATTTCGAAACATGGGCCCGTATTCCAGAAAAGGTGCCCCGAGTTATCCGGACTTTTATGAAGGACGATAACTGGATTGAAAAATTGAGAGAGTGTAAAGTCCAGTCCCGCAGCCAGAAAACTTTTAATTACAGGCTCTTCAACTGGTTGAACGGATTAAAAATTGTGAAATTTCTGAATTATGCCGGCAGGGAGTTCTATCCCGATATTCCCATCAGGCCGGCGGCTATACAGATGCTGGAATGGAATTTCGGCCGGAATGTCTCGCAAGACACCCCGGACCAGGAGCTCCTGGAAATTTACCGCAAGGCAGACAGGCTACAGTAAATCCGCAAGGTTCCGGATTCCAATCGTTCTTTCCACCGTAAAGCCTTCTCCGTATACCGCATTAATGGCATGGCCCCACTGTTTGCATCTCGCTTCTATAAATTCCAGAAATAACGGATTGGAAATATAGGTTTCAGGGTCGGTGCTTTTCGGATCAAAAAATTGTGACTTATGCGCCCTGATGGCATCCAGCTTTGATTTCCAGAATCCTGAAATGTCGACGATGAAATCCGGATCGATATAATCGCTTTGAATATAATGGTATAAAGCTTTAGGGCGCCAAGGGCCGGAGTGTTCGGCGCCCGGATTTATCTTCAGTTTTACAAGTCCTGCTATATAGCACGCGTCTCTCGTAAGTGCAGCAGCTCTTCCATGATCAGGGTGCCGGTCGGAAACGGCATTGGTCAGTACGATTTCCGGCCTGTATTTCCTGACATAGGCGGCAATCCTGAGTTGGTTCTCCTTATTATTCTGAATAAAGCCGTCTTCAAGCCCTGCATTTTCACGAACAGAAAGTCCGAGGATTTTGGCCGCATTTGCTGCTTCCTCCGCCCTGATTTCCGGAGTGCCCCTGGTCCCGATTTCTCCCCGGGTCAGGTCGACCATCCCGATGGTATGGCCTTTTGAGATCTGCAAGGCGATGGTGCCTCCACACGAAAGTTCGGCATCGTCAGGATGCGCGGCAAAAACGAGAATGTCGAGCTTCATCAGTTGATACGCAGTTTTTGACCGATGCGCAATATGGTTTTACGGGATATGCCGTTTAATGCGCATAATTTACTTACGGGAACTCCGTGTTTAACACTCAGTTCACTCAGCGTGTCCCCCCTCCGAATGATAATGTTCCGGATAGCACGGGCTTCGGTCAGATATGCAAATGTTGTGGGTGTGATGGTTAACACAGAGTCTATCAGCGAATTGGTTTTGAAATTATAAATTTTATTCGGATCGATGGCGTTGCCCTTATACCTGACTTCAAAGTGCAGATGCGGAGCTGTGCTTCGTCCCGTATTTCCCCCAAAGGCAATGATATCTCCGCTCTTTACTATATCGCCTACCTTTACCTGCACCTTGGATAAATGACCGAACAGGGTTTCCAGGCCGTTTTTATGGCGGACCACGATATACCGGCCAAAGCCGCGTCGTTCATACTGTTGTATCCTGACGATCCCGTCGAAAGGCGTATATACGGGGGCGCCTGTCTTAATCCTGATATCGGAACCAAAATGCCATTGGGCTTTGCGTAATCCGAAATCCGATGTAATAACAGCACGGTCAAGGGGGCTTATCCCCTTTTCTCCATTGATGGTTTTGAAAAGGGGCAATTCGAGCGTGTCCGTTAGGTTCAAGCCATCAAAATTATACGGATTAAGCCTGGTTGAATTCCATACCGAATAATATTCATATGCATTTACCCAGACACAATCAATTTTAATATTTTCATCTATCCAGAAATATTCGGGAAGATGATTTAATTCAGGCCTGGGCAGGATTAGCATGGGCAACACCGGGGGATGAAGGCGGAGAAGGCCTGGATTCATATCGATTGCAGAACCGCCGCTTGAAAGATCACCGGTTATCTCCCCGGCCAGCGAATAATTAACAGTTCCAGGAATGCTTTTTTGTGCTATTATGATCTGTTTTTTGGAATTTTTAGAAGAAATGATCTGCCCATGCGTTTTCAGAGAAACACATGCTGTTAACAACACGGCATAAATAAACTTCTCCAATCCTTTCAGGCAGATACTTCCATTTCTTTTTGTGCAAGGAACTTTTCCGCATCAAGTGCCGCCATGCAACCGGATCCTGCAGCGGTAACCGCTTGCCGGTAAATATGATCCTGCACATCTCCGGCGGCAAATATTCCGTCAATATTTGTCCGTGTGCTTCCCGGAACAGTTTTTATATAACCATTTTCATCCAAATCTAAGAAATTTTTAAATATTCCGGTATTTGGCGTATGTCCAATCGCCACGAAAAATCCTTTAATGGGAATAACCTTAGTTTCATTCGTAGCTTTATTCCTTACCCTTACACCTTCCACTTCGCTATCCCCTTCGATCTCTTCGGGAACTGAATTCCAGACAACCTCAATTTTTGGATTACTGAATATCCTTTTCTGCATGATTTTTGAAGCGCGCAATTCATCCCTCCGCACAATCAGGTAAACCTTACTGCAGACTTTTGAAAGGTAGCTTGCCTCTTCCGCGGCTGAATCGCCTCCCCCGACAACGGCAACGTCCATGCCCTTGAAGAAGAATCCGTCGCAAACAGCGCAGGCCGATACACCCCGCCCGTTCAGTCGTTGTTCCGATGACAGTCCAAGCCATCTTGCCGAGGCGCCGGTTGCAATGATGATCGATTTTGCTTCCAAAACACTGCTTTCATCAACCGTTACTCGGAAAGGATATAATGAAAAATCTACTGAAGTTGCCAGTCCATAACGGATATCCGTACCGAACCTCTCCGCCTGCTTCTGCAGGTCGATCATCATGTCAGGACCCATGATTCCTTCGGGATATCCCGGAAAATTCTCGACATCTGTGGTTATCGTAAGCTGACCGCCTGGCTGTCCCCCCTGGTACAAAACGGGATTTAAGCCGGCTCTGGCTGCATATATGGCTGCAGTGTAACCAGCCGGTCCTGAACCCAGGATCAATACATCCACCCCTTGAACGCCCTTATCCATAATCTTGCTCTAAAATTTATTTAATATTTAATAAGCCTGAAATTATGTCAGCCTTTATTTTACAAGACAGTCATAATTATTCTAAAAATAAGACATCCGCAAATATGATGCCCTTTTCATATGTGTCAGGTTTTATCAGCCTAGGTATGGTTTTAGGGCTTTGCTTCTGGAGGTGTGGCGTAATCTTCTAATGGCTTTTTCTTTAATTTGGCGAACTCTTTCGCGGGTAAGGTTAAATTTCTCCCCGATTTCTTCGAGGGTCATGGCATGTTCGCCGTTCAGACCGAAGTATAGGGTTACAACATCGGCTTCACGTTGTGTTAGGGTCGATAATGCACGTTGGACTTCTTTGCGCAGTGAGTCGGTCATCAGGCCGGAATCGGGCTTTTCCTCGAGGTCGTTTTCAAGTACGTCGAGAAGGCTGTTTTCCTCTCCCTGTGCAAACGGAGCATCCATAGATACATGTCTTCCCGAAATTTTCATTGTATCCACCACTTCCGATGATGAAACATCAAGTACATCGGCAAGTTCTTCGGGTGAGGGTTCCCGCTCGTATTTTTGTTCGAGTTCAGAAAAGGTTTTGGATATTTTATTCAGAGAACCGACCCTGTTCAACGGCAGGCGCACGATCCTGGATTGTTCAGCGAGGGCTTGAAGGATAGATTGCCTGATCCACCACACTGCGTAGGAAATAAATTTAAATCCGCGGGTTTCATCGAAGCGCTGTGCAGCCTTGATTAGACCCAGATTTCCTTCATTGATCAGGTCACCCAGGGATAATCCCTGGTTCTGATATTGCTTGGCTACCGATACGACAAAGCGAAGATTTGCTTTCGTGAGCCGTTCCAGGGCCATCTGGTCCCCATCCTTTATCCTTTGTGCCAGGACTACCTCCTCATCCGGAGTAAGCAAATCAACTTTACCAATTTCCTGTAAGTACTTGTCGAGAGACTGGCTCTCCCTGTTGGTGATTTGTTTACTTATTTTTAACTGTCTCATTCATCTCGGGTAGTTACTTTTACGTTCTGCCTAAACCAGTGTCCTGTAAGTCTCTCCTGCAACTGTGACCATAAGTAAATGCGTCCTATAATACACAAAAAAAGTTATAAAATGTTAAAATTTACTCTGTATGATGCGGTTTTTTTTCCGGTTTGGGCAGCAGGGCTTTTCTGGATAACCGGAATTTCCCGGTTTTTTTGTCGATATCCACGAGCTTGACCCTGATATCTTCCCCGATTTCAAGCAGTCCATCCATGCTTTCAACCCGTTCCCATTTTATTTCTGAGATATGAAGCAATCCATCTTTTCCGGGCATGAACTCAATAAACGCTCCGAAGGGCATTATCGATTTTACCACTCCTTCATACACCTCCCCGACTTCCGGGATAGCCACTATGCTTTTTACCCTGGCTTCTGCCTTATTAAGTTTCTCTTTATCGGATGCGTAAATGATAACCTTACCCCCTTCCGGAACTTCTTCGATGACGATGGTGGTATCCGTAGTGCTCTGGATTTCCTGCACCACCTTGCCGCCAGGACCAATCACGGCGCCAATCATTTCCTTTGGAATCATTATCGTCACTATCCTCGGGGCATTCGGCTTAAGCTCAGCCCTGGGTTCACCGATGACTTTCAGCATTTCGCCAAGAATAAATTCCCTCCCCTTCCTTGCCTGTTCCAGGGCTTCTTTCATCAGTTCGGACGATAGGCCGTCGATCTTTATATCCATCTGGCAGGCGGTAATTCCTTTTGCCGTGCCGGTTACTTTAAAATCCATGTCTCCCAGGTGGTCCTCATCGCCAAGAATATCTGACAAAATGGCGTAACGATCGGACTTCTCATCTTTGATCAGGCCCATGGCAATACCTGATACGGGGGATTTGATCTTAATACCCGCATCCATCAAGGCCAGCGTACCGGCGCATACCGTTGCCATCGATGAAGAACCGTTGGATTCAAGAATGTCGGAAACAATCCTTACGGTATAAGGATTTTCCATTTCATCGGGCATAACGCTTTTCAGCGCTCTCAATGCCAGGTTTCCGTGGCCGATTTCCCTCCTGCCAGGGCTCCGGTTCGGTTTAACCTCACCAGTTGAAAATCCGGGGAAATTATAATGCAGGTAAAATTTATTATAGCCTTCAACCAATACTCCGTCGATGATCTGCTCATCCAGTTTGGTTCCCAGGGTGATTGTGGATAACGATTGAGTTTCTCCCCTGGTAAAAACAGCTGATCCGTGTGTGGTAGGCAAATAATCCACCTCACACCAGATAGGACGTATTTCATCGAAACGGCGGCCGTCCAATCGTTTCTGCTCAGCGAGCATATAATCTCTGATCGCCTCCTTTTCAATATCATGATGATACTGTTTAATCATCTTAAGGTCCGGCTCCGGTTCTTCGGGAAGCTTATCAAGATAATCTTCCAGAATTCCGTCAAGTTTTTCCTTACGCTCGGTTTTTGATGCGAGGCCCAGACCGGCCACTTCATATGCCTTGCCGTAAAATTCATTTTTCAGTGTCTGAAAGAGCGCCTCAT
>DATDPY010000387.1:0-7676 GCA_035292565.1 Cyclobacteriaceae bacterium
TCCATATTCGATGGAAGTTCTCCCATATGGCGGCAGCCCTGTCCTTTTAATCGGAGCTTACAATGCCATCTGGGTTTCGCCTGATAATGGCATTAACTGGTATAAGAACTATGATCATGGTTTGTGTGCCTGTGATTATGGTTATGTTTACGATTTTGCGCAGGATCCCAGTACAGGATACTTTTATGCCACCATTTATGGACCGAATGGCGGCGTGCTTATTTCGTATGATGGGGGCACCAGTTGGTCTCTGATCAACAATACCGACTTTACCGGATTACCTGTTGATTTCTGGGCTAATAAATTAGCGATTACAACCTCCGGGAAAATTCTTGTCTCCACGTACGGAAACGGATTGTGGGAAAGTGTCGATGGAGGTCTTAATTGGACAGCCAATCCGGACTTTACAGACTACACCCTTTATGATGTAGCAGCCAGTTCAAATGGAAAAGTGTTTCTTTCCTCTTATGGAAATTTATACCAGTCGCTCGACAACAGTGTTTCCTGGGAACAGATCCAATGGGTGCCGAATACGCTCAACAGCTTGGCCATCAGTCCAACGAATAATCTTTTTGCATCAACATCATATCAAACGCTTTACAAATCCCAACTCCCTGTAAACCAACTATTTACGCAGGATATCTCCGGTCTGGTCAGTTCATCAAATTTCCCGCTGAAAAATTCCTCCGTTTCATGGGGTGATTTTGACAACGATGGGGACCTTGATTTCTGCGCTGTCGGCACGGATGCAGGCAACACCGATGTATTTAATATTTATGGCAACGAAATCAACAACCTTTATATTTATAACGACCAGGCTTTAACTCCTTCTTTGCGTTCGGCCACGGCCCGCTGGTTTGATTTCAATAATGACGGCTTCCTCGACCTGATGTCGACAGGGTACAATAGTATTTCCGGGCAGAATGTAACCACCCTCTATAAAAATGATAATGGAAGTCTTTACGCAATACCGGCAGGGTTTGCCGGATTGGGACTCAGTTCATTCGACTTTGGCGACCTGAACAGAGATGGATGGAATGATGTAATACTCTGTGGAAGGGATCCGGTTACGCTGGAGGCTAAAACGATTATTTATTATAATAACTGGGATGAATCATTCACTGCTTCTCCCGATGAGATCATCGGGCTTCATTCAGGAATCGTTGCCCTTGCCGATTTCAACAACGACGGATATCTGGATGTATTCATTACGGGCACCGATGGTTCTTCGCTAAAATCCGCGTTTTACAAGTATGACCCTGAAATCGAGGTATTTAAAATTCAGTCCGATCTTGCTACACCTGGATTGATCAATGCTTCAGCCGACTGGGGCGATTTCGATGCCGACGGAGATCTTGATCTGGCGGTGATGGGCAACGATGGCAGCAATCAGATATGCCGCATCTACGCAACCGGGAGCATTTCCCTCCATGCCGATATCAGTGCAACAGCGCTCAACGGAGGCACTGCAGGTTCAGTTCATTGGGGGGACTATGACGGCGACGGAGACCTCGATCTTTTAGCTGGTTCGAGCCTTCAGACCGTTGTGCTACAAAACAATGCCGGTGATTTCTCCACTGTCGTCTTAACACTGCCTGGTTTGGGCACGCGGGGCCAAGCAAGATTCGGCGATATCAATTCAGACGGAAGTCTCGATATCCTTACTACAGCCGGATTATACAAGGTCTTCCCGGCTCAGTCGAATAACGCCCCTTCTGTGCCGTCGAATATCAGCAGTATTATCAGCGGTTACGAAGCAACATTAAATTGGTCGGCATCATCCGACAATGAAACGCCTTCGAGCGCGTTGACTTATAACGTGCAAGTCGTAGAGTCCGGCTTTTTTGACGATGAAATCGTTACTCCACCGGGCGAATATTATACAGTTTTTCCCGGTGAAAATATTTCGGGTCTGACGGGTAATGCGGAACAGAACTTATCATTCAAAATCCCATATATGGACCCCGGAGTTTACCTGTGGAGGGTCCAGGCAGTCGACGGTTCTTTAAATACCTCGGATTGGTCGGCCTTATATAATTTCACAATGACCCCACAACCCCCTGATGCGCCATATAATCTACAGGCCAGGGTGACAAATTATACCGATATCGAATTATCCTGGACCGACGCTTCGAATGATGAAACCGGTTTCCGGCTGGAACGCTCAACAGATAATTATACGTTTATTGAAATCGCAACTGAGGGTGCCGGGACAGGCGATCTGACCGCCGATGTAACTACCTATACCGACCAGGGGTTGTCGCAGGGAACGGTTTACTATTACAGGGTCAGGTCAACGAATGCAAACGGTCAGTCTGCCTATTCAGATGTAATTACGGGGGCTACATTATCAGGAAATGTTGGCGATCCAGCCGCATGGGCCTGGGTCACCTCTGCTTATGGTGAAGGCAGAACATTTGTCAATGACCTTGATATCGCATTTGATGATAACCTTTATGTAACGGGGTCTTATAAGAATTATATTACCATTCAATCGGTTACTGAAGGAATTGCAAGCGGTGATGATGGTTTTTTCATTGGTGATATTTCACTTGGAGGCAATATTAATTGGATCCCGAGGCTTGATAATTCCTCAAATCTGGAAACCGGCGTTCAGATAGCAATTGACAACACAAATTATCAGCATTATATACTCGAATCGTTTACAAATACTTTTACATCTTCCGGAAATACTTACAATCCCACAACCGTTGGAGAGTCCGATTTCCTGCTATATTGCTTACCCTATTACATCGACGTTCCTCCCCTGTTCACGATTCAGATAACCAAAACCGGCTATAGTGAAGGAATATTTATGGAGATGATGCCCGACGGCAATTTAATAATCGCCGGGAATACGATGAATTCCATATCCATTGGCGGGATCGCAGTAAATATTGCCAAAATTAATAATGGATTTATCGCCAAGATTGATCCTACAGGAAATATTTTATGGGCTAAAATTATCTTCGAAACGGATGGCACAGGAAACCTCACTGATCTCAACATCGATGATAACGGAAATATCTATTTATCCGGAAACTTTACTTCCGCCATGAATCTTGGCGGTGTCGCTTACGCCAGTCCCAATGGAGGGCATGAAGTGTTCATTGCAAAATTGGATACAGATGGTAACCTTGTTTGGGAAAATCAGTCTTCGGGAGCGGGAACCTCAGATCAGATGTATGCGATAGTTCCCGGAAATATAGCCCTTGGAGCAGATATGGGTATTTATGCGGCAGGAGTATATGGGAACACGATAAGTTTTAACGGCGATACTTTGACCACTAGCGGCACTATGAACAGCTTTTTGGTGAAGTATGATCCCAGCGGCGCATTCAAATGGGTGAAGTCCATCGGGGACCAAAATGAGGTCAATAATATTGAAACCCTCGATATGGCCGCCGATGAAAATGAGAATATTTATATAACCGGCTATTTAGCCGGGGCGCAATACAGCATTGGGGGGAGGACTTTATATTCTTCGGAAGGCAGTGAGGACATGTTTGTGGCCAGGTACGATTCCTCCGGGAATCTGATATGGATTAAAAATGCCGGAGGTCCAGGTACGGAAAGAGGCAGGAAAATTATTCTTGATAATCATAATGATATTTTCGTTACCGGAACATTTACAAGTTCCAATCCACCTTTCGGCGTGTTCAACCTTACAGGTTATTATGATGGATTTGAGGATGTATTCGTAGGGAAATTAAACCAGACTGATCTTCTCGCGATCCCCGACCTGGAATTGAAAATCACCTCTCAAACCCCGGCTATTATTGATAAGGATTACCCTCAGTTCCGGGTAAATTACAGGGTCTGGAATCATGGCGACATTGCCTCCCCGGCCACCTCAGTACGGATGCTCCAGTCGCCGGACTTTTGGTTCGACCTCACCCCAAATGATAATACCCAGCCTGGCGATTTCAGCCTGCAATCATTAAACCCCGGGGATTCGGCTGATTTCAGCGAAACCGTAACCTTGTCGAATCTTGAAGACAGGTTGCGATTCAGGTTATTTGCAAACCCGGATAATGATTTTATCGAAACGACACGTGAAAATAATTATGTTATCACCCTGGTTGATGATAATGAACCATCGCACAGGGTCCCGGTTTTGCAGGACGCTTATGTTGATGAATCACAGCCTGAAACTTATTTCGGGGAAATCGCTAATATGATTGTCAATGAAAATCCCGAATCTGCGGCCAGCCGCTGGGGCCTGATAAAATTCGATATTGATGATATTAATATTAGCTCAAATTTTACAAAACTGATGATTTATGGTAAAACCGATCCAACCAATCTCGCAAACGTTTTCGATTTCGATGTGGATCTTTATGGGACAGCCGGCTCGGACTGGGGCAGCCGTCTCGACCCTGACAGCATAAAAGTAACCTGGAATAATAAACCGGCGCTCGGGCCCTGGCTGGCTACCGCGTCTTTCAATGATGCCGATAATTATGTTGAATTTGAAAATGATACCTTAGCCGAGTTTGTTAACAATGCCATATTAAACGGTGATTCGCTGATTTCATTTTACATACTCGGGAAAAATATTACCGGAGTGGAAAATGTACAGATCTACACCCAGGAAACAGCCGGCAATTCGGTCTATACCCAACTCTATATGGATAACCGGCCGGCGGATTTAAAATTTAGCTATGCGAATATCTCCAATACAACGGTATTCCAGGGCGTGCCTGTCAATCTGAATGGCTCATTTTATAATGAATCGAATGCTTCAATAAATATCCCTACACGTATTGCTGTTTATGTTTCGTCGGACACCCTTTTGGACGTCAGCGATACGGAGCTGATCTCAAATGACCTTATCGGCTGGTGCAGCTATTGTTATTATAGTATTAATCAAGACTATACATTTGATTTTTCGTTATCAACAGGTAATTATTACGTTCTCTTTGTTCTAGATCCCGACAACCAGGTTAATGAAACGTATGAAACAAATAATATTAAATATGCCGCCTTTACCCTGAATGCCGGAACCGCCCCCGATCTTACCATTCAAAATCAGATCCTAGCGCCCGGAATTGTCCGACCCGGAAGCCTGCTGACTGCATCCTGTGTTATATCGAATAATGGATCGGCGCATTTGACCATTCCGACCTTGTTCCACATATATTTATCTTCGGATGCGTTATTTGATATTTCGGATGTGTTGATGTATGAAAAATCCCTGTCGAGTATCAATATGGGAGAAAGCATCGCCTTTTCGGATACAGTTCGGATTTCGGCATTAGCCGATGGAATTTATTATTTCCTTTTCTTTGCCGACGCCGGCGAAGCTTCAATCGAATTGGATGAAGAAAATAATGTCCAAAACGTATCTTTTGAAGTAAACTCGACAGCTGACATTACTAAACCCATTATAAGCAACCCTACAAGGGATCCGGTAGATCCGGTACCTGGTTTCGGCAATATGACCTTCAGTGTGGATGTTACTGACGAAGAAAGTCCTATCAGCCAGGTTATTTTCTCTTATAATGCAATCATGACCGATACCACGTCCTGGATCACACCGTCAATGACCAATGCCTCAGGATCGACCTATACAATCAGCATTTTAGAATCGTCCTTTCAAAATGTCGGATTGCGATACCGGGTACTGGCAGAGGATAACGCCGGGAATATTGCGATTACTCCAAATCAATATTTGTATTTGAATAAAACCGTTGATGCAGAAACCATCGCAACCACCAAAGGCACCTCTCAGAGCGCATACAGAATAATTTCCATACCTTATGATCTCCAATCCTGGACGGTCAACGCAATCTTCGAAGATGATTTCGGTTCGTATGACAACACGAAATGGAGATTGTTTCGTTATGATAATTCCAACTATGCTGAGCTGAGCAGTGGTTCGGCCACGCTGGCCAGGGGAAGAGGATATTTTCTTATAAGCAAAGAAGTTGCCTCTTTTGACGTTGGTGCTGGAACCATTCCCAATGAAAAACCAGGAGGTGAGTATACCATTTCCCTGACGACGGGATGGAACCTCATCGGCAATCCGTACCTGTTCAACGTTGCCTGGGACGATATATTGGCATACAGCAGCAACCCCGGCAGGAATATCGGCCAGCCGAAAAAATGGGAAGGCAACTGGATCGATGCTCAGGGCCTGAAAACATTCAGCGGTGTATTTGTTATGAGCGATGGCAATGCACAGTTGACTATCCCGGTATTGCAGAGTTCGACCAGTCTTAGAACGGAAAATGCATCAACGGCATTGAAAAACAGCCTCGACCTGTCTGACTGGGAAGTTAATCTGAGGTTGTCTGACGGAAACATGCAAAACGAATTCGGCGGTATCGGCATGAGGACCGATGCTTCCCCTGGGTTCGATCGGTACGATGATTTTACCTTGCCGAGGCTGTTCGAATACCTCGAATTAAACCATGATCTGAAATTTGCGGGCATAAATTATACAAAAAATGTTGTCCCGAGCGCTGAAGAGTATTCATGGAATTTCGATATTGAGACGAGCGATCCGGATAAAATCATTACTCTTGGCTGGGATAATTCTTACTGGGGTAACGGGAAAAGACTCACCCTGGTCGATGAAGCAAATCAGGCATATATCGACATGTCGCTCGTAAACAGTTACTCCTTCAAGCCCGGCATGAAAAATAATTTCAGGATTGTTTATTCAGGTAATGATTATGATCCGGGCAATATCCTGTTTACCGCTTACCCGAATCCCTTCGAGGATGAAACGCGTTTCGGTTTTCGCTTGCCTGAAAACATGCATTCCAAAGTCGATATCAACGTATTCAATCCGCTGGGAAGCCAGGTGAACAAGCTTTTCGATGGCATCCTGCCCGGCGGCTACCACGAGCTGTCCTGGGACGGCAGCGATGTCGCCGGACATAACGTTCCATCCGGCCTTTATATCATTGCGATGAAAATTAATTCATCCGGGCTCACCAGGAATGCATCCATCCAGGTTGTCAGGAAATGATGGTAAAATCGATCATTTCATATGCCAGGTCTATTGTGACACATTATTGGGGCGGATACGGGGGCGGATGAGATATGCGTTTATAACGCATCGTTGTCACTACATATTGGCGTTTGAAACGCCTTTCTCGCACGCCCCCATCAGAAGGATGAGGACGAGAAACTTCGTTAAATTAAAAGTTTCCGTCTATGAAATGAAAATCTATTCGCCTTCGTCTGAGTGACGCATATACTGGGGCGTATACGGTTTGCTTCAATAGATAATTACTGCTATCTTGCCACTACGGATTTTAGAAATATTATTTCAAGTAATATGAATTTTTTTACAGGAATAAATAATAAAAAACTTATTTGAATAGTACACTTTTATATTCAAATAGTTAAATTTAGCATATTTTTGAATTCAAGTTTTTTTGCGGATCCTTGATTTTTGGCCTTTTTTAATATTTTAAAATGAAATACCTATTTTTTTTCACGGCCGGATTTCTGATAAGTTCGATCTCATTCGGCCAGCGGGTAACCAACGTGCGGGCTGCCATGGACGGCACCAATGTGAAAATTACCTACGACCTGGAAAGTCCGGGTATCGGCGATCTGTTTGAAATTAGCCTGCTGGGCGATCATAATAATTTTACCGATCCGCTAAAACTCGTTTCCGGGGCGATAGGCAGGGGCATAAAACCCGGCAAGGACCTGGT
>DATDPY010000388.1:0-5902 GCA_035292565.1 Cyclobacteriaceae bacterium
GATCCTGGTCAACGGCTTCGCAACTGAAAAGGACCTCGAGGCGATCGAAAACCAGATCAAATTAAAAGTGGAGGAATCGGTAAAATTTGCCGAGGAATCTTCCTTCCCCTCTGAAGTTGAATCCCTGCACGAGGTATATGAGCAGAAAGATTACCCGTTTATTGAAGAATAGAATTTTACCCTCACATTATAATCCCCTGTCGCAATAATGGCGAAGAATAAAAATAAGAAAGCTGATTCAGGAACTGACATTCTGGAAAGCCCCGACCTGCTCCGCGAACAGTTGTCGAAAACAGAACAGTATTTCGAAAGAAATAAGACTTTATATTTTTCCATTCTGGGCATCATTACCATCGGCCTCGTCGGTTTTTTCATGTTCCGGTATTACTTGAGCTCCCAGAATGAGAAAGCCCAGGTTGATATGTTCCAGGCTATTTATTATTACGAATCCGACAGTCTCGACAAAGCGCTTCTCGGCGACGGGAACAATTATGGATTCATTGATATAATCGATAATTATTCCATGACCAAAGCGGCTAACCTGGCACATTTCTACGCCGGGGCCACCTATCTGAAGAAAAGCGAGTACGACAACGCCATTGAGCATCTGATGAAATTCAAAGCGGATGATGTCGCCATCCAGGCCCGCACTTACGCCCTTATCGGCGACGCCAACATGGAAAAGACCGAGTATACCGAAGCGGCAAAATATTACCTGAAAGCTTCGGAATTCAAACCCAATGAATTCCTTTCACCCCAATACCTCGAAAAAGCTGCGGTGGCCTTTGAAAAACTCAAGGACTACGAATCGGCCGGCGATTGTTATAACCAGATCATTGAAAAATACAGGACCGCAAATGAATACCAGAATGCATTAAAGCATAAGGCCCGGCTCGACGGACTAGCAAAAAAATAGTTTAACGTAATAACTTTAACAGGGGTAAGGCTGGCTTTATCCCTTTTTTAATAGTAAGGCAAAATGGCAACAGCTGAAAGAATGCAATCCCCCGGCGGCGACCTGAACCTGCCCGACATTGCTTGGAAGAAATTCGCCATTGTTGTTTCCGAATGGAACGATGCCGTAACCGGGTCCTTGTTTGAAGGGGCTTTCAATACCCTTATCCAAAGCGGGGTTAAAAAGGAAAATATTTACCGGAGGGATGTCCCCGGAAGTTTTGAATTGAGTCTCGGCGCCCAGCTTTCAGCCAGCCAGGATGATATCGATGCTGTTATATGTCTGGGCTGCGTCATCCGGGGTGAAACCAGTCACTATGAATACATCTGCCAGTCGGTTGCCCAGGGCCTGAAAGATGTTGCCCTTAAATTTAATAAACCCGTTATCTTCGGCGTTCTTACAACCGATAATAAGCAGCAGGCTCTCGACAGGGCTGGCGGGAAATATGGAAACAAGGGGGAGGAATCTGCTATGGCCGCGATTAAAATGCTCAGATTAATTAAAGAATACAATAAATCAAAATCCTGATACGAGATGAAAATACTGAAGTTCGGCGGCACCTCCGTTGGTACCCCTGAACGCATGCATTCCGTTGCTTCGCTGATCACCGCCGACCCCGGACCCAAGATCGTTGTTTTATCGGCGCTGTCCGGATCCACAAATGCCCTGGTTGAAATCGGGGAACTATTATTGCAAAAAAATAAAAAAGACGCATTCAATAAAATCGAAGAGCTCTACCACCATTACACCGGTTTTAATACCAGCTTGTTCCGGCAGGCAGAATTCAGGGAAAGGGGGAAAAAGGTCATCGACAGCTACTTCAGCCAGATGAAAGGCATGCTGAATGTTTTCTTCAATAAAAGACTGAACAACGAATTGCTGGCCATGGGAGAGTTGCTTTCAACAAATCTTTTTTTTCATTACCTGCAGGAACGGAAGATCGAGGCGGTCCTTTTGTCCGCCCTCGATTTCATGTATATCGACAAGGACAAGGAACCGGACATCGATTATATCCGCGAACACCTGCTGCCTATGCTTGATGAAAAAAAAGACGCGAACCTATTCATAACCCAGGGATACATATGCCGGAATGATGAGGGTGAAATCGAAAACCTTAAACGGGGAGGGAGCGATTATACATCGACGTTGCTTGGCGCTGCGTTGGAGTCGGAAGAGGTCCAGATCTGGACTGACATTGATGGGATGCATAATAACGACCCGCGCGTGGTTGACAAAACCTATCCCATTTCCCTGCTCTCCTTCAATGAAGCAAATGAATTGGCTTATTTCGGCGCGAAGATCCTGCACCCGGCCTCGATCTGGCCTGCCCAGAAATACAATATACCTGTCAGGCTTAAAAACACGATGAATCCTGCTGCAGAGGGAACGATCATTTCGGAGGCTGAAGAAAATCTAAAGGTAAAAGCGGTAGCTGCCAAGAGCGGAATTACCGCTATTAAGATCCGTTCCAGCAGAATGCTGCTGGCTTATGGATTTCTCCGCAAGATCTTCGAAGTATTCGAAAAGTACAAGACTCCGATCGATATGATCTCCACATCCGAGGTGGCAGTTTCTCTGACGATTGATGACAAAACGTATCTTAAGGAGATCGTCAAAGAACTTGGACCATTCGGCGAAATTTTTGTCGATGAGGACCAGACGATCATATGCCTTGCCGGTAATATGATCATGAACCAGCGCGATCTTCTTCCCAGGATCTTTGAAGCTTTGCAGGGCATACCGGTAAGGATGATTTCTTACGGAGGAAGCATGTACAATGTCTCGGTTCTGATCGAGGCCAAACATAAAAAAACCGCGCTTCAGAGATTGAACAAATACATCTTCGAACTTGGAGGATAACATATACAATTTTGAAGCAAACCTGGCAGATGGCCGGGTTAAAAAACTTTCCGAATATTCCGGCCAGGTTATCCTCATTGTCAATACAGCCAGCAAATGCGGGTTCACTCCGCAGTATAAAGGGCTCCAGCATCTTTTCGATAAATTAAATAACAAGGGATTCGTGATCCTTGGATTTCCATGCAACCAGTTCGGCGGGCAGGAACCGGGGTCCGGAAAAGACATCCTTGAATTTTGCAGAAATGAATACGATATCACTTTCCCCATTTTTGGGAAAATCGAGGTGAACGGAAAGGATACAAATCCTTTATTTGTTTATTTGAAAAAGAAGGCAAGGGGTATGCTTGGCATAAAACGGATACCCTGGAATTTTACCAAGTTTCTTGTATCGAGGGAGGGGAAGGTAATAAGGCGATTCGGGCCTGCCGCTACCCCGGAATCGATAACACCCTTTATTGAAAAGCTCCTCTGAATATATTTCTTGCAAAAAAAAATGCTTATAGTATTTTTTTATAAATTGGCTGCGCAAAGGGTTTACGGGAGTTTTCAATGAAAAGATTTCGATTTATTTTAATGATTGCTGGCATAGCTGCAGCAATGATCTTTCTGAATTCACTGCTCGTTTATTTTGAGCGACAATCAGATCAAAGCGACATCCATACCCTGTCAGATGCATTCTGGTTTATGGCCGCAACGCTGGCTACCGTAGGTTACGGCGATTTAATTCCCGTAACGACAGGCGGCACGGTAATTGGTTATATTTTTATCATTTCCAGCCTCGGCGTAATAGGGTATCTTATAAGCACTGCAACAAACTATATTTTTAAAATAATGGAAGAAAGAAAACTTGGTCATCATGGGACGAGTTTCACCAACCATATCCTGATCATAGGTTGGAATGAATTCAGCCGTTTGGTCGTGGAAGAACTACTCCCTACATCAAAAAAAATCGGGATATTTGTAAATAACAAGGATGATATTGACAGGTTATATGCCCAGTTCGGAACCGAGAATATATTTATACTCTATGCCGACTATTCGAATTTTGATATGCTGAACAAGCTAAATGCATCAAAAGCATCCGTGGCATTTATCAGCCTTGAAGATGATGCTGAAGCCCTGTTGTATGTACTGGATTTCAAAAAATTTTACCCTCAGCCGACCATTGTGGTTTCATTGCTAAAATCCAAACTTAAGGAAACTTTTCAGGCAGCCGGCGTAACCTACGTACTGGCCAGGAATGAGATTGCATCGAAACTGGTTGCAAGTTATATCTTTGAACCGGATGTGGCGGATATGAACCTCGAACTGATCAGCACTTCTAAATTCGACGAGGATAACGATATCCAGGAGTTCCTGGTTACCGAACATAATCCCTTTGCCCATAAAAATTACATCAGCGCTTTCACAGCATTGAAAAAAGATTACCAGGTAGTGCTTCTGGGCCTTTATAAAACCTCTTTAAAAAAGGTGTGGACAAATCCGGCCGACGACACGATCATAGAGGTAAATGATTACCTGATCATCCTTGCCAACAGGGTAACCAAGAAAAAACTTGTGATTGATTTCGGAGTAGACGAAGGCCGATTGTCAAAGAAGTCATGATCTTAATATCCTGAAGAAAGAAAAACCCCCGACGGGCACAAGATTCAGAGAATTGGTTAGTTTTGCGGTGAAAAAAAACGAAGGGGTTGTTTGACCGAAATCCTGCGCTGAAAGGGATCATCCTTGCCAGTATTACCGCAATATTCTGGGGCGTTCTGGCCATCGCCCTTAAGGTGGCCGTTGCTATTATCGATCCTTATTCGATCGTATGGATCCGCTTCCTCTTCGCCTTTATCATGCTTGTTCTCTGGTTTCTTTATACGGACCGGAAGAAGCTGAACATCCTGGTGAAACCGCCCTTTATCCTGGTCCTGGGAACATTTTTCCTTGCCGTCAATTTTATCGGGTATATGCAGGGCGTTAAATTTTCCGGGCCCGAAAACGCCCAGATCATTATCCAGCTTGGTCCGATCCTTCTTGCCGCCGGAGGAGTAATTTTCTTCAAGGAAAAACTGACATTCCGCCAGTTCATGGGATTCGTGATTGCCGGAATCGGGCTCTTTCTTTTTTACGGTGACCAGTATGACAATTCGATTACCAGTAAGGAAGATTATATTGCCAGCGTATACTATCTAGTCGTTGCCGCTGTGAGCTGGGCGATTTATGGAATATTCCAGAAAAAACTCGTACGGCGCTGGCCTTCCCAACAGTTGAACCTCGTTATCTTCGGATTTCCGGTCCTGATTTTCATTCCGTTTACGGATTTTCCTGTTTTTACAAACCTCGGCATGTCTACCTGGCTGCTCATAGCATTTCTGGGAATCAGCACCATAGTTCCCTACGGGGCTTTTTCAGCTTCATTGAAATACATTGAGGCGAATAAAGCGGGCATAATCATTGCCCTGAACCCTATCATCACCTTTGTCGTAATGGCTATACTTGGCTGGATGAATGTGAAATGGATTGCCATCGAAAAAATTACATGGTACGGTTTTGTCGGGGCGGGCCTGGTAATCGTTGGGGCGATTCTTGCCATTCTTCCACGACAGAAAGAATGAGGGATCTATTCGTTAACATGAATTATTTTTGCTGTGATTTCATTTTTTCTTTAAGCCTGGCAAGGGCTTCAGAAGCCTGCGGAGGGGTGTTATTTTTCAATGCTTCCTCGATCTCTTCGTCAACTCCCTTGCTCGCATCGGCAACATCGGCATAGGCCTCCGAAAGTGCTTCCTTCTCGGTTACCTTTGCTTTCATTTTTTCCAGCATGGCTATCGTGCCTTCACCGTCGATCTGGGCCATCTGTTTGTTCAGTTTCGTGGTTGCATCACTCACTTTGGCCCTGGCCTTCAGGGTTTTCAGCTCATTTTCATAATTGGTAATATTCGTTTTGAGTTTTTTGATGTTGCTGTCGAGCTGGGTCAGTTGTGAATCCACCTTGCCGGCATTTTTTTCCTCAGCCACCGCGGCCCGTTCGGCTTCTTCCTTGCGAATCATGGCTTCCCCTGCCAGCCTGTCGGCCTCATCCGGTTTTATTTCACCTTT
>DATDPY010000389.1:0-9758 GCA_035292565.1 Cyclobacteriaceae bacterium
GGGATAAAACTACAGCCAGAATCCCGAATATCAGGGTATTAATAATCAAAAAGGGGATATAAACCAGCCACTTGTACGGCTGAAATACCCAATATTTCAGATTCTTCATCCCTGGGCGATCATACGGCTTAAGACAGGGCTAAAGTTAAAATATAAGTTCATAATATTCATTCCTGTTGATTGTAATTAAGGCTAATTGCCTCTATTTTTGCCAGCGATTGCCGGATCGTCTAATTGGCAGGACATGGGATTCTGGCTCCCAGAGTCTAGGTTCGAGTCCTAGTCCGGCAGCTCAGAAAGTTTAATTGAAATGTGAAAAAAATCATGGCTCATGATCGATGAATCCAAAACTGAAACTTCTATCCGGAAGTCTATTATCACCTGATGAATAACTTCTCTGTGAAACTTTGATTTTTGTTCTTCATCCGGATCACATACATACCCGTCACCAGGTAATCCAATTCAAGCGTGGTTCCGGATATGTAACTTTCCGAAAAAAATACAATCTTCCCGTTCAGATTATAAATTTCAATCGTCAACGGCTCTTTGGTCCCCGTGAATAAAGTAACTTTTTCTTCAGCAGGATTGGGGTAAATGAAAATGGTCTTTTCAACAGGCCCGCTTTTTTCCGGGAGTCCCGTTACCGCCTGGAGATTTCTGATGGCTTCCATCTTGTAATTCCTTTCCGGATTGCCAAGATCATCGGTCAGTCCCCAGCATCCATAACGGTTATACCCGCTTACCAGGGTGAAATACATAGCGAGGCCTCCGCCAATATCGAACCAATGATTGGCGAAATTATACCGGAGAAGGTTGATCATCCGATGGCTGCGGTGCATCATAATCTGGGCATCGAGATTTACCGTGGATCCCCCCGCCGGCGTGTGAATTCCGCCCTCATAGGAGGTTGCCCCGCCCGGCAATTCCCATTCGCCGGCAACCCGGATCCAGTCGAGCCTGCCCGCTTCATTAACAGGATTGTCCGCGAGCTGGTAGCGAATGCTTTCATACAATTCATTGATGATGGCATCGGAGCTCAGTGTTTCAGCATTTGCGGAGGAAATATATAATTGCCTGCTGATGGCATAGATAAAATCTTTGGGCTCGCCGAAATTATCGCGGATATACTCCAGCATGGGGATAACCCACCATTTCAGCATCGGGGCGTGGCTGGCAAGGATCACCCTGAACCTTTTATTGACTTCCTCCTGTCCGAATACCTCGGCAAAAAGCTGGGAAAGCCTTACAGCCCTGCGGCCTATATTTTCTTCTTCCGTCAATCCCATCGAAGCGGCTTCAGCCTGGTTATAATTATAGGTCCCGATAAAATCCGGCGCGGAATTCCACACTTCATTATCATTCTCTATATATATTTTCAGCGCCGTATCCAATCTGGATTTCACAAGGCTTGCAAGGATCCTTACATAGTCATCTGAGGCGGCAATTGGAATATTCAGCCAAATATCTTTTCCCGTATCATTACAAAGATCGATGAAATGTTCCCAGGCAACGCTTTCAAGCCTTTCATTATGTGACCTTCCCTGAATGGGGTCGCCGGGGAGTTTTCGCCGGTTCCATTCATATCTTTCAGGGTATATAATATCCCAGCTCGTTGCGCCCGTAAATCCCTGGTCGCGGATCACGGCAAATCCCGCCGAATTCAGGGCATCAAATAACTGGTTGGAGAAGAACTGGTCCTGCCGGTCTTCATACCCGGGTCTTATGATTTTCAGGTTCGTGATCCCGGAATTTGCCGGCGAGCCCACCGTTCTCCGGGTGTTGCTGAAATTCATGATGACCAATCCGTGGTTCTGTCCCGGGGAACCGATTATAAGGTCGAAGGTGGTGAGATTTTCTGTCGAATCATATTGCTGGTTCTGTATGGTCCATGGCCCGCCAAGGTTGGCAATCGAGGCTATGCCGTTAAAAGATCCTTTATAAGTTCCGCTGTAATCGATACGGTATTCCTCCGGGTCATCGATGAGGTTGTTCCATTCGGGCACTGGCCGGTTATCCATCAACAGGAACCTGAAATCTTCCTTTGGCCAGAGAAGTGAATCAAGTTCGGCAGCCGTTAACGGATTATCAGGACTTCCATGATCCCATGGCAACCCTGCCTTTACCATATCGGCAAATGCGTTGGCTTTGACGCTGCCCATTACGATTCCTAACTTTCCTTCATATTGTGCGGTGACCGGACCGACAACGGCTGAAAAAAGAATAATGATTAATAGAAACCTTTTCCTTAACCTGGCTTTCATCATATTTAGTCATTTATAAAAATCCTGCGCATTCGAATGGCTTCTAAATTTCGATACGCCGGGTAATTGTCTGCTATTCAAAAATACCGGCTTCGTTAATAGGGGTGCAAGGGATTGCTAAAAATATAAAATGGCGGGCGGCTGCCGTAATGGAACTGGCACTCCCGAAATCCGGGATTCAAGGGTTTCTTATGTTTTCCCATCCTGATGCCCCGGGCAAATGTTCCTGAACCCGGTACCTAGATGAACGGTCAGCCGCACCATGCAATGAATTTAGTCATCCTTTGGAAAATATCAAAATTCGGCAATTCTGAAAAATTATCGGTCATTTTAAGACGCCGACGTAAGTCCAAGCTTCGGAGGGTATAGGCCCTGCCCGACCATTTCTTTAATCTTAGCCGTGACAACCGGTTTATCTTCCTTGTATGTCACGCCAATCCATGTTTCTTCCGTAGCAAGCACATGTACTTTGGCCAGTCTGTCATGAATAAGACCATCCACGAAGGTGGGGATGTAGAATTCCGCCTTCGGATTCGAGTGATTCCTTTTAATAAATTCTTTAAACCTGGAGTTCAGCTCCGTAAAAACAAAAGGGCTGAATCCCCAGAAATTCATCGATACCAGGTCGTCCGGGTTAAGCGGATAAAACTCTCCGTTTTCCTCATAAACAACCTCGTCGCCCTTGCGGCCTATCCTGGTAAGTTCCTTTACGCTTACCAGGTCGTGGTGATCGTCAAGCCGGCATAAACCTCTCGATACCGTGCCGAATTCCGAAAGTGTATTGATCAGGCGGTAGGCCACAAGGAAATATCGATTTTCTTTCTTATTTTCTCTTAACGCGCCGGCAAGGGCATGGAACGCCGGTGCGCCATAAAAATCATCGGCATTCAATATGGCGAATGGAGTCTTAATAAGTTCCCCTGTCGACAACATGGCATGACCAGTCCCCCAGGGCTTGGACCTTATGATCTCGAAACCTTCCTCATATTTTTTAAATTCATCCTGGAAGGCAAAGCTGATATCCGTCATTTCCCTGAACCGGTTGCGATAATGATAAGTGAATGCTTCTTCGAGGTCGCGCCGGATAATGAAAACCACTTTTCTGAATCCGGCTTCGATGGCATCATGGATGGAATAGTCCATCAGGGTTTCTCCCGAAGGTCCGATGCCTTCAAGTTGTTTCACCCCGCCGTACCGGCTGCCAATCCCCGCTGCCATGATAACCAATGTCAGATCCATTTCTTAATTAACGATTACTTCAAACTGCTGATGAATCCCAAATTGGCAGGATTATACTTTTATTTTCCGGGCCAAAATCCGGGATTATCGCCAGCTCCTGTATTTATGCCAGCGGAGGGCGTACATCAATATTACAGCGTAGAATGGTACAAGAATCCAATAAGCGGATTGGGTGGAATAAATCACTGCCAGCTTTCCATACAACAGGGGCAGCAGGGCTCCACCGGCGATCGCCATGATAAGCAACGCAGAAGCAATTTTTGTGAATCTGCCCAGTCCTTCGATAGCGAGCGGCCACATCGATGGCCATACCAGGGAATTGGCAATTCCGAGCAAGGCAACAAAGAAAACCGTTACCGGAATGGTAAGAAGTACAGGCTCGAATGTTACGAGGTCACGGAATGGCAGGTGCATCGACAGGTGCGCAGGTGTTAGTATAGCGCCAAGGGAAAAAATAATCCCGAGCGATGCGCAGATCTTCAGGGCATTTCCCTGGGCAAGATATTTAGGTATAAATACGATCCCCGCAATATAGCCGATAACCATGCCGAGCAAGGTCAGCGATGTGAAATACTTTGCCGATTCCATGGATATTCCTATCGATTGCCCGTACCTGATGATTGTATCGCCCGCAATCACTTCAACGCCGACATAGAAAAACAAAGCGATCACCCCTAAAACAAGGTGAGGGTATTGAAATACATTCTTTTTCGCCGGCTGGTGGTCAGCAGCGCTTTCATCTTCAGCGTTTACATCAACTTCCGGCAAATGTGCAATTCGGATCATAAACCCGAGTGCAAACAGGATCACAGCCATTACGATATACGGATTAATGACCCGTTGAGCAAGTTCATTGAGCAATTCTATCCGCTGAATATCGGTAAGCGCACCGGCAAGTTTTTCTTCAAGAATATGTGAATCTTTCAGGACAAATCCGGCTAAGAGAACCGGGGCAATCATTCCCGCCACCTTGTTGGCAATTCCCATTATACTTATTCTTTGGGCAGCGCTTTCGATTGGCCCGATTATGGTTATGTAAGGATTGGAGGCCGTCTGTAAAATGGCCAGCCCGGTCCCCTGTACAAATAATCCGACGAGGAACAATCCATACGACCGTTGCAGGGCCGCAGGTATAAAAATTAGCGCACCGACTGCCATTATCCAGAGACCTACGGTCATCCCGTTTCTGAACCCTGTATATTTTAGGACTGCCGATGAGGGCAGGGCCATCACAAAATAGGAAATATAAAAAGCGGTGGTCACGAAATAGGCTTGATAATCATTCAGTTCGCAGGCTATTCTCAGGAAGGGGATCAGGATCCCGTTCAGCCAGGTGACAAATCCGAATATGAAAAACAGGATGCCAATGATCAGTATTGGCATGAAATAACTCTGTTTTTTTTCAGGCAAGGTTTCAGCAGTCATAAATTATATCTGGGTTATTTGAAAAAAATCCTGTCCATTAAAACCGCCCAAAACTATAAGAATTTTAAAATAAAACCGAATGATTCAGGTAAAAAGACGGGAGCGAAGTGTGGCTAATCGCCGTTATTTGAGCCTATACGCAAAATGAACTGTTTTACCAGGGCGAAATAATTATTATAGGCAGTCAGGGGAAGTGTCTCAGCCCTGTCATATATATCATGATATGCGGATATCCCGCCCAAAGTATAGAAATAAAAACAGGGCACCCCTTTCCGGTAAAGAAAACAATGGTCGCTGTTGCAGGCCTCTCCCCTGCTTTTGATGGCAGGCAAATACGCTTTCTCTTCGTTGATTTTTTTCAGCAGTTCAAACTCGGTATTGAATACAGTCGCATTCACAACGGTGATTCCCTCATCCCCGGTCCCCGCCAGATCAAGGTTGATAAGGAACCTGATTTTTTTCAGATCAACAACTGGGTGTTCGGAAAAATACTGCGAACCCAATAATCCAGATTCTTCCCCGGAAAAAGCAATGAATATTAGGGAGTAATTCAGGCTGTCTCTGATTACAGAAAGCTCCCTGGCCAGGTCCAGCATCAGGGCTGTGCCGCTGGCATTATCATTCGCCCCCTGGAAGTAGGTACTCAGGCCCATGGTCCCCAGATGATCATAATGGGCAGTGACCACCAGGAATGAATCCGTGTTAATCCTTGCCGGGATCATGCCAATGACATTGCGGGTTTGGTATCTCTGCATAAATTGCTGATCGATCCGGATTGTCGATTTTTTTGGCCTGCCTTTCGGTAATGCGTCGATATAAATGACTGGTCTTTCATCGAAATATGTAGCAGCAGACCAGGTCAGCTTTCCTGTGCCTGCAATCAATATGGCAGCCGGGTCAGAAGTTCTCTCATTAGCAAGGTAGTGTATGAACTGATCAAGCTCTTTTATCACGGAATCGGGCAGGCTGGCAAATTCCTTCCTGTCGATAAGAATGGCTTTATCGTTCGCTTTCCGCAGAAATTCAGGAAGCAATTTCCGGGAAAGTAATACATGCGGCGAAAGGCGGCTGATCATAAACTCCCCATGGAGTGACGGAGACGACGGGCTGATTACAAAATCCTTTCCGGGGATCAATGACTCATGATTAATGTGCAGAGTAACTTCAGCAGGAAATACATTTGCGGAAATTTCAAATACCTGGTCATACTCGTTCCCCGGAGGAAGAATCCCTGAACGCCTGAATTCCTCTTTTATATAGGCCGCTGCGATTGAATCTCCCTTTAATGAATATCCCCTTCCGTACATCCGCGGTGAACATAACTCTCCGATCACTGACCTCGCGTAATCCAGGCTTTGAGAAAAAACAAAGGATGGTTTATTGACTGAAGTTATAAGAAAGATTGCAATCTGCAGGACAAACCTGAAGCGGATGGATTTCCGCAGGATCTTCCAATCAAACCGGGGGATTGGTTGAATACTGGTTTCGGTCATTTCGATATGCCGGGGTAAGGAAAGCAATGTCAGTCCTACCTGAAAATCACCTCTTCGATTTCAGGATTGATTCCGCGGATCATCCGTGTCAGTTCTTCCTGGGTATAATTTCCAAAGGAAGAGAATTTCTCGTCGAAAACCACTTCGGAATCAAAATGCTGGAGGCAGAAGCGCTTACAGCCCACCAGGGAGTTGCATATATCCATCAGATCATGGAAAGAATGCTTTTCCTTAATCACTGTGGTCCGCACCTCATAATCCATTTTGGAATGAGTGAGTATGCGGATCGTCTTGTTGATATTGGCTATGATCGGAATAGTGATCTGGTTCCCTGCAATATCTTTGTATTTATCAATATCGAACGGAGCCTTGATATCAACGGCAATAAAATCGACAAGGCCCAGGTTTATCGCACCGGCGATCATTTTAGGATTTGATCCGTTGGTTTCAAGCTTGATCTGGAAATCAAGTTGACGCAATCGTGCGAGGAATTCAAGCAGGTCGGGCTGAATGGTTGGTTCTCCGCCGGTTATAACCACGGCATCAATCTGATCGCGCCCGTTCTCCAGCTGGGCAAAAATTTCCGCCAATTTCGTTTCATTGTCGAACTCAGCCGGGTATATGGTTGCGAACTCCCGGTTAAAACAATATTTACAACTGAAGTTGCATCCATGGGTAATCAATACGAAGGATACCAGGCCGGGATAATGTGTAAGACTTTTCGGAATTATACCTGCAATTTTCATCTGCCAATTTCGAAACCATCGTGGTCTCCTCTGTGAATATAACCTTTTTTCAATTCTTTTTGCGAAAATAAAATTCGGATCTGCCAATGATCCTGCAACGGGGAAATACCGTTGAAACAAAGCTGATTGATGATCAATAAGCCCATTTCAAATAGCATGAGCCCCAGGTAAAACCTCCTCCGAAAGCGGAAAGGATGATGTTATCACCGACGCGAAATTTATTTTCCCATTCATAAAGGCACAGGGGGATGGTGGCTGCCGTTGTATTACCATATTTGCCGATATTCACGGTTACCTTATCCATGCCAATCTCCATCCTGTTGGCGGTGGCTTCGATGATCCTAAGGTTTGCCTGGTGGGGTACGAGGTAGGCAACATCATCGCCGGTGAGATTATTTCTCTGCATGATCTCGACGGCAATATCCGCCATGCCTTTAACGGCGTATTTGAAAACTGCCTTACCATCCTGGAACAGGTAATGCATTTTTTTATCTACTGTTTCATGCGTCGGAGGATTTGCCGATCCGCCGCCAAGGATGTAAAGCATATCTTTGCCAACGCCATCGCTCCGGAGGATCGTATCGATGATCATATTTGCGTCCTTGGCAGGTTCCAGAAGCACACAGGCCGATGCATCCCCGAAAAGTATACAGGTATTCCTGTCGGTATAATCCGTTATCGACGACATTTTATCGGTGCCTACCACAACCACCTTTTTATATTTCCCGGATTTAATGAAATTATTTCCCACTTCAAGGGCATAGATAAATCCTGTACATGCAGCGGCCAGGTCGAAGCTGAAAGCGTTTTTTATTCCAAGACCTTCACAGATCAGGTTTCCTGTTGAAGGGAAAAACATTTCCGGCGTAATGGTGGCACAGATCAGTCCATCCACATCTTCCGGTTTTGTTCCTGTTTTTTCCAGGAGGTTTCTTACCGCCTGTGTGCCAAGGTATGCCGAACCAAGTCCCTTCCCCTTCAATAACCTCCTTTCGCTGATCCCGGTCCTTGTACGGATCCATTCATCATTTGTATCTACCATCTTCTCCAGATCGGCATTGGAAAGTACAAAATCAGGAACATATGCCCCTACCCCGGTTATTGACGCCCCAGAAAATGACATAATAAATTATTCAGTTATTTGAGGCTCAATATTAAGTCGTTTTGGGGATATAGTAAAAAAAAACTCGACAATCTTGGGAAGGGGGCCTCATTCGGAAATGATGATCTTTGCAGACCTCTTGATTCCCGCATCGATATATTGCATGAGATATAACCCCGGATTTATTCCTGAAATATCAATCGTGATCACGTCGTCGGATGGCAGGCTCCATGTTCCGGCCGGTTTCCCGCTGATGTGGAAAAGGCGGAGCTCGCCGGTTATGCCTCCGATATGGATGATGCCCGAAGCGGGATTCGGGAATATTCTGATCTGGTTTTCTTCAACCGGATCTTCGATTGCAACGGGCTCGCCTGAAGAGGAAAAATACGGCCTGATCATCAGGCTCCCCTTCAGGTCTGTGTTTTGTCTCCAGGCACCGTCCACATTATAATACATTCTTGTGCCGGTATCATTGCTCTTATCTAAACCTGCCACCAGGAACTCGGGTGTAAGCTGTTCCCAACCTACATAAAATGTATCCACCACCGTGATATCCTGGAAACGGATTGTTTGGAACTGGTTCAGCCGGTCGATCCGCGCTACAGTCTGATTTTCCCTTTCGCCGAGGATATCGGTTGCGTTTCCGGTCAGGGACTTCCAGACATAAAAATTAAACGGCGTATTTTCCATCGCTCTTCCGATATTGATAAAACTGATATCGACCCTGTTGAGGAAATCGGGTTTATCAACGACAAACATATAGGCAACTTTCCCCCCGTTTTGTTCAAGACCGGCGCCAAATTCCGCCGTACCATCGTCATATGCAAAATAATCATGGATGACCCAGGCAGAACTGGCCGTGTCGTTCAAACGATAATTTATCCCTGAAGGAAGAATGGAGTCACCCGATGTGATATAAAACTCCAGGTCCAAATAAATGGAGTCTGCCTGTGCGTCGAGGACGGCGGGATCAAGCTGAACTGAATTTAATGTTCGCCTTTGATGACCCTGAAGAATCGGATTTAATGGAGTATTGAAATTCAGTACGGCAATGGTCCTGGATGGGTCCGAATGATCATACAGGATTGCCGAATATTCAATCGGCTGAAAAAAATCGTCCAGGTTGTAGATCGAGACCGAAGGAGCGGAAAGGTAAGTTTGGGGTGCGGCAAAGAATTGTTTCGCCGGCACGGCTGTATACCCATTGAACAAGGGAGCAGGCACGGAAGTGATCGCCCTGTCGAAATAATTCCTGTCGTTAACCTGTCTGCCTTTATTAAGGTATACGTAGTCGATATGCCATGAATCATAAGGTCCCGACAACCTCCCGAATCCTTCGAATTTAAACTGGAAATTATTATGTAGGAATTCGGGGCCCACCTTATACAACACCTGTTGGAAGGTATCGGGTGAGGTTACCTCCGTGTTGTTGAATACATCAATGACAATCCATTCATTATTCAGGTCCCTGAAACTCAGGCGGAGTGAATCT
>DATDPY010000390.1:0-10174 GCA_035292565.1 Cyclobacteriaceae bacterium
ACAGTATTTTTTAACAGGAATAATTTTTTAAATATGAAAACATATAATTCCAATGTATCTTTTTCGGGGCGTAGGGAATTCATATCAAAAATTTCATTAGCCGCAGCTTTTAGCCTCATGGGCACATCGGGAATCAAGGCAGGGATTTCCGGAGGGAAAAACCCAAACCCGGATCAGTTACCTGAAACGATGCCTTCAATCATGCTTGGGACACACCGTATTAGCCGCCTTATTTGCGGATCAAATCCATTCCTCGGATATTCCTACCTCGGGCCGCATTCCGACCGGCAAATGAAAGAATACTATACAACGGAGCGTATAACAGAATTGCTCCTGAAATGCGAACAATTGGGAATTTCTGCCCACCAGTCATCATCAAGGTATGATTACATCAACATGCTGCGCGACCGGGGATCAAAAATCAAAGTATTCACTTTAACTTCAGGCAGTGAAACGATCGACGCGGATA
The DNA here is from genome assembly GCA_035292565.1 of Cyclobacteriaceae bacterium. GTDB lineage: Bacteria > Bacteroidota > Bacteroidia > Cytophagales > Cyclobacteriaceae > DATDPY01. The sequence continues at coordinate 470 of DATDPY010000390.1, forward strand.
TAGAAAATAACCATCCAATTGCACTTGTTCATCATGGCGGCGTTACCGACCGCTTATTTGCAGAAGGCAAACTGGAAGTTGTTCATGATTACATTAAGGCCGTAAAGGACAGGGGAATTCTGGCAGGTGTTTCCGCACACAATCCCGATGTGATAAAGAATATAGCCGATGACGGGTGGGAAGTTGATTTTTTCATGACCTGTTTTTATTATCTTACCCGGAAATCGGATAATCCTGAAATGCTTCCAATCCTTCCGGTAGGGGGATATCATTTCCTTAAGAATGATCCTGAAGTGATGACTTCTGTGATGAGGCAGGTGAAGCAGCCATGTCTTGGATTTAAGATCCTCGGCGCAGGCAGACTCTGCTCGAATCAGGAATATGTGAGCAGTGCATTTAAATTTGCATTTGACCATATCAAGCCGACCGACGGTGTTATTGTCGGCATGTTCCCCTGGTATTTTGATGAAGTCAGCGCTAACGCAGGTTACGCCAAAGAACTTGGAAGCATTGAAGCAAGGAACAGTCACCCATAATAAATCCGGAGCATAAAATATGAAATTCAGGAATTTCGGGAACACTAAAATTAAAATATCCGCCATCGGGCTTGGCTGCATGGGCATGAGCCATGGGTACACAGGAAGGGATGACCAGGAATCCCTTGCCACGTTGAACAGAGCCCTGGATCTTGGAATTAATTTCTGGGATACGGCCGATATCTATGGAAACGGTGAAAACGAAAAGCTGATTTCCAATGTCCTTGTCCCAAACCGCGATAAAGTATTTATAGCCACAAAATTCGGCTTCAAGCCCGGCAAGGATTTTAACTTTCCACTTGATACTTCACCGCAATATATGAGAATTGCCGTGGAAGAAAGCCTTCGAAGGTTGAAAATCGATACCATCGATCTTTACTACGCACATCGACTGGATCCCAAAGTGCCAGCTGAGGACCTGGTGGTAGCGATGAGCGATCTTGTCAAAGAAGGCAAGGTGCGCCACCTCGGCCTGTCCGAAGCATCCGCAGCCTCAATCCGGAAAGCAATTTCCGTTCACTCCATTTCCGCATTGCAGAACGAATATTCAATTCTCACCCGCGACTCTGAAAAAGAGATGATCCCGCTTTGTAAGGAATTGAATATTACCTTCGTACCGTTCAGCCCGATATCGAGAGGCTTGTTTTCCAGCAAGCTCGACATGAGCAAAGTAGACAAAAATGATTTCAGACTTCAACTGCCCAGGTTTGTGGGGGATCACTGGGAGAACAACCGGAACCTGGCAGGGGCATTTGCAGACCTTGCGGCGGATAAAGGTTGTACGCCTGCCCAGCTTGCCCTGGCCTGGGTGCTCGCACATGGCGATCACATCATTCCGATCCCGGGCACAAAGCACAGGAAATACCTGGAGGAAAATGCCAGGGCAACGGATATCAATCTTTCCGCAACTGATCTTAACGATATTGAGGATCTGGTAGCGCGTTTTCCGAATGTGGGACCCCGATATACCGACAGGCTTGCCAAACAAGTCGACAAGAAATAGGCAAAATTAAAATCAGATGATAAGCTGAGCATTATATGAATATCCTCTGTCGTTTTACAATCCTCCTGATATTAATATTATTCACTGAAAATTCCGAATCTGGTGTCGTTACAATTACGCCTGGCGATGATTTGAATTCCGTGATTAATAAAGCCAAAGGGGGTGATACGATAATGGTTGAGAACGGAACTTATTCTGCACTTCAATTACTGGATTTAAATTTTACGGTTGAAAAACCGCTTATTGTAAAATCGGCTATACGGGGTGGAGCAATACTAAAGAATGTTTCCATATTAAGCGGCTCAACCCTTGAATTTCGGAATTGCAGTTATATCAGGTTCGAAGGGTTTATTATTCAGGGTGGATTATGGGGTATTTATGTGAAATCAAGTCATCACATAATTCTTTCAGGTAACGAAGTCAAGGAAACCGGCCAGGAAGGCATACACATTGGGTACAGTTCGAAATATATCGATGTCATCGATAATCATGTCCATGATACGGGAAAAACCAATCCCAAGTGGGGCGAAGGGATTTATATCGGGAGCGGGTCGTACGGGAGAAGCAGAACCTTTCCGGATAACTGCGAATATGTGTGGGTCGAAAATAACCGGGTCCATGACTGCGGCCATGGCGATGGAATTAATATAAAGGGTGAGAGTTTCCATGTAACGATTATCGGAAATGAAGTTTATAATATTTCTCCCGGCACGGAAGTTCAATATAACCAGGCCGCTATATCCATAGAATCCGCGGCTAATTCAATTGAGAATAATTACAGGCTTGCCGAGCCCAGGGATATTTGGATCATAAATAATTATGTACATGATGTGTCGGGCGGATATGCCGATTGGGATAATGGCATTATGTTTACCGGTACGGGTTCGTATGTTATCGGGAATAAAGTAATCAATTGCGATAATCACGGAATTTTTGGCAACGATTGGTCGGCATTACGCCTGGCAACTTACCTCTATAATAACGATGTCCACTCCTGCGGGGAGGAAAATCAATACGACAGCGGGTTGATCATTAAGGAAGAAAATCCGGGCGTGAACCCGAATTTGAGGCAGGATTGGTCGAAATAATCAATTGAAATTTGTAATACCTTTTGATATGAACAGGCGTGACTTTTTACAAATGGCCGGGACCTTATCAATGGCCGGGATGTTTAATGCCCGATGTATATGGCCCGCTTCAGGGAAATTAAAAAATATCGGGATCCAGTTATTTTCTCTTCCGAAACTCCTTGAAAATGATTTTCGTGGAACCATTAAAATGTTAACGGAAATGGGATACCGGGAAATCGAAATGTACGGACCTTATCCCTTCAGCGCGCCTTCAGCCATTGAACGCTGGAATGCAATAACTCCTTCTTTGGGTTTCAATGGCAGCGGTTATTTCGGCAATACTATTGAAGAAGTAAAAACTATCCTGAATGATTTTAAGATATCGGCGCCATCAATACACATTGATCTTGAAACATTGCATACTCGAATGGAAGAAGTAGGTGAAGCCGGAGAAATTCTGGGACATAAGTACGCCGGCATCGCTGCAATACCGGATGACAGGAGAAAAAATCTTGACGGGTATAAAAATATGGCTGATGAGTTTAACATTCTGGGTGAAAAGGCGAAGAAAGCGGGATTGAAATTTATTTATCATAACCACGGTTATGGCCTGAAGGAAATGGAAGGGCAGGTACCCTTAAATGTTTTGCTGGAACGTACCGATCCGGAACTTGTATTTTTTGAAATGGATTTATTCTGGACAACGGCAGGAGGAGCGGACCCCGTGGGATATTTGAATTCATATCCCGGGCGGTATCATTTACTGCATATTAAGGATATGAAGGAAAGAGTAAGATTCTCCGGTGATGGCGGAAATTCTGACCAATGGATTGAACTGTTTCCATACATGACAACAGCAGGGGCAGGAATACTTGATCTGCCATCCATTATTACAACAGCTATACAAAATGGCGTCAGGCATTTCATTGTGGAACAGGATATGGTCAGTCAACCGGAATTAGCGCTTAGGGAAAGTATTGATTATCTTAAATCATTATAGTTAAAATGATTAAACCAGCTTTTTATCCCGGCAATACCTTCTTACCGCCTCTTCCACGGTCGGCAAGTCTGAAAATAACTCTTTCTGTTTATTGGTGTTTTTGCTTATGTAGCCCCCGGTTTTTATCCATCGTATCATGGAATGTATATCCTTAACTCCGGGATTGAATATTCCGATAAAAGGCAATAAAATATTGACAACAAAACCAGGAAAAGCGGGTTTACTGACCACTTTTTTCCCAAGTACTTTTGAAAATGCTTCGGCGAGGGTCTCGCCCGAAACAGGTTTATCCCACCCCACGTCAACTTTAATTCCCAACTCATTGTCAGGAACGCTGATGGCGGCCATTGCGGCATAGCGAGCCAGGTCGCCTGTATAAATCATGCCCAGTGAAACTCCGGGGATGAATGCCGGGAATATCCCTTTTTGTATTTTAGAAGCAACAAAATCTTTTGATTGATCAAGAAAAGCTCCAGGACGCAGTGCAATAAATGGCTGGCCTATTTCTTTTAAATATTTTTCTACAAGATGTTTGTGATAAAAATGAGGAACCTCTGGTGCTTTATCACATTCCAGTATAGATATAAGCACGAAGCGGGGAATGTTTGCTGCTTTGGTAGCATCTGCTAAATTCCTGTATCCTTCAGTATCGGTTTTGGCGCTATCTCCTTTTGTATGCCGGGTATATCCGGCAGCACAGGCTATAACTGCATCAGCTAATGGACTTTTGGCAAATGCATTTTTTAAAGAAGCGGGGTCCATCATATCGCCTGCGACAAAATCGGTAATACCCAGTTTCTCAAGGTTGGTTCTGCTACTGGAGGCTCTAACGACCGGATGATCCCATGGATGAGCTTAAATGATCATATGGTATTATTTGCAAACCTACTAAGCAACTGATTGATAATAATCGCTTAACTTTAAAATTGATTCGAACCGCTGATGGTATGATTTACATACGAATTATTCTTCTGGGATGCTTATTTATGCTTGCATCCTGTCAACTGGATTCAGAAAATAAAAAAGAAGGAAAGGACAATTCTGATCCTGTAGAAAAAAGGGTTGATATTGCCGATATTGAGGTGGGTATCAGATTGTATATAGAAAAAAAGGTCAGAGAGAGTAAAGGCTATTTTCATTTTAAAGATAATCACAGGGATCTCCGTTTAAAACTTGTCCGAGTACACACAGAATATCTGTCGAGTTTGGGTCCACGCCATCATTTTGCCTGTGTTGACCTGGCAGATGCGAACGGGGATGTATATGACGTCGATTTTTTTTTAAAAGGCGATTCCGGTGATATGCGAGTGACGCAAACTACCTTACACAAGCTTAATGGCAAACCGTTTTACAGTTGGAAACAACGAAAGGATAAGACCTGGCATCGGGTGGCCGTGGAAGAAGCGTCGAGGGAATTGCTGGGAATTATTGAAGGCGAAGATGAATTCGAATTTTATTATCAGGTCGAATTGCCCGAAATTAAAGAAGATGCAAAAGCCTGGATTCCCATTGCCAGGAGCGACAGCTTTCAGACGATCGAGTTAATCAGGCTGAAAACCCCTGGAAAGCGAAAAATGCTTGAGGAAAAACAATACGATAATTTAATTTTATATCTGGAGCTTGGTGAGGAGAGCAGCAATAAGCAGATCGAGATAGCCTATCGAGTGGCGCGACGGGAAAAAGGACCATATATAGAACAAACGCCTGTAGCAGGTATATACCTGGAATCCAATCTTTTAGTACCGGTTAACACACGTTTCAGGAGTATCGCCAATGAAACGCTTCAGGGAAAGCACGAAGAGAGTACGCTGGTGCAGGCGAGGGTCTTGTACGACTACGTAATAGAAAATATGCGGTATGCAAAATTTGGTGATTACGGCAGTGGAGATGCTGTTTATGCTTGTGATTCAAAGACCGGCAACTGCACCGAATTCCATTCATTATTTATTGCATTGGCCAGATCGGCGGGCATCCCTGCCCGTTTTGCCGTTGGCGCTTCAATACCTTCTGAAAGGAATGAAGGAGGTATCGACGGCTATCACTGTTGGGCAGAATTTTACGCCGAAGGAAAATGGTGGCCGGTCGATATCAGTGAAGCTGATAAATACAGCAACCTGGCTACCTACTATTTCGGCCGTCACCCCGCGAACCGGATTGAACTAAGCCGCGGACGGGATCTTGTCGTTGAACCGGGGCCGGAATCAGGACCGATCAACTTTCATGCATACCCGGTACTGGAAATAGATGGACATCAAATAAAACCAGAAACATCTTTTTCTTTTATCAGGAAGCCAACCAGATGAAATAAAGATGATAACTATTTCAACCGATCTGATACCATTATTTTTCCAGGAATCAATAATTCTCTTTTACTGAGTGTTGGTGGTATCTGAAGTTGGATGTTCCTGATCACCAGCGACGTGTTCCGCGCTGTCGCTTGGATGTTCATCACCCTCTTCAGTTCCTTGTTCGGTGCTTTCACTGCTCTTGTTTTTAGTTCCGCATGAATTTAACATTGGAGCAGTGAAAAAGAGCAGTACCAAAGCGGTTAAACTGATGGAGGTAAATTTTTTAAACCAAAGCATAGGTGTATTTTTTTGTTAATTTATTAATAAATAGAAATCCGAATCTTTGTCATATTCCTTAAAAATTTAAATATACAATAAATTTTTTTATTGCCGAAAAATTATATTTATTCTCAGACTTGTTTTTGTTGAGAATCGCCGGGGCACAATTTACGGGACTGAAAACTGATACTTTTATTCACTTCCCGATACAAAACTTCGAAAATATATTCTCCAGCAGATCCTCATTCGTGATCTCTCCCGTTATTTCACCTAAATAGTAAATGCTTTGCCGGATGTCCTGGGCAAGCAGCTCGCCTGACGCCTGCTTCTCCATTCCATCGATAACTTCTCTCAGGGCATTCTTCGCTTTAAAAAGACTTTCGTAATGACGTGCGTTAGTAACTATGGTATCGCCGACGCTTACCTTGCCCAGGTCAAGCAGATCAATCAGCCGTACTTTAAGCTGGTCGAGGTTTTCCTTGAACTTGGCGGAGATGAAAATGAATCCGGGCTGGCTCTCTAAGCTATTTAGCAGGGCAGGGGAGGCGACATCGGTCTTGTTCCCTGCCTTGATATAGGGAATGCTGAGACGCTCGAGCTCGGATACCTGTTGATTAATACTGTCCTCATTTTCAACTGAAAGATCGAACATATAAATGATCACGCTGGCCTCCCGCATTTTTTGACGGGTCCTCTCGATCCCCATCTGTTCAATCCTGTCCCTGGCTTCCCGGATGCCCGCAGTATCGATAAAACGAAAAGCGAATCCTTCGATATGGATCTCGTCTTCGATAAAGTCCCTCGTTGTCCCTTCCAGCTCCGAAACAATAGCTTTCTCCTCGTTCAGCATGGCATTCAGCAAGGTTGACTTTCCCGAATTCGGCTTCCCGGCAATCACGGTTGGCACGCCGTTCTTGATCACATTCCCCGTCATAAAACTCGATAGCAATGCGGAGATTATATCCGAAAGTTCTTTAACCAGCTTTTTCAATTCTTCCCGACTTGCAAATTCTACATCCTCCTCGGCAAAATCCAGCTCCAGCTCGACCATGGATGCAAAATGGACCAGCTTTTCCCGCATCTTTTTGATTTCCGACGAAAATCCCCCTCGCATCTGGCTTATGGCTACCTGCCTGGCGTTTTCACTATCGGCGGCAACCAGGTCGGCAACGGCTTCCGCCTGGGCAAGGTCCATTTTGCCATTCATGAATGCCCGCATGGTGAACTCCCCGGGTTTGGCAAGCCTGGCCCCCTTTTGAATAATTAGATTGAGCACCCGGGTAAGGATATAGGGCGACCCGTGGCACGATATTTCAGTTATATTTTCAGCAGTATAGGAATTGGGGGCCTTAAAAACCGATACCAGCACTTCATCGATTACCATGTCGTTTTCGATGATCCTTCCGAAATGGATGGTATGGGAGAGGGCCAATGTCAGATCTGTTCCCTTGAAGATGGCGTTTACCATGGAAATGGCATCAGGTCCTGAAACCCGTATCACCCCGATAGCTCCCATGCCGGGTGGGGTGGCCAGCGCCGCGATGGTATCCTGGTTGTTCGTTAACGAGAAATGACCCAATCAGTTTGATGAATAGGTCCTGGAAAGAAAATCCTGCCAGGTTTGCTTCTTATAATAATCCTTCCCTAAAAAAATCAGGATAGGTTCCAGGTTTTCGACCGTCATATATCCCGGAATCGGCTGAATAATGTTCAGCTTCTCGTCGAGGTAAACAGAAGTGGGGTAGCTCAGCTGCCCGTTCATCAGGGTCGCCGCCAGCTCATTATACCCGTTCCTCCCGTAAGGGATGAATTTATAGGACTTGTCCTTGAACTGGACGTCCTCTTTCCCTTCACCGTCCAGCTTCACAGCATAAAAATGAGTATTCAGTAATTTAACTATCCGCGGGTCGGTGAATGTGGTTGCGTCCATTTTTTTGCACCACCCGCACCAGTCGGTATACACATCGATAAATATTTTTCTTGGATTTTCCTTTGCCAGCTTTTCTGCCTGCTCGATCGAATACCACTGGATCTTTTCCTGGCTGAATGCATCCATTGAAAATAAACTCAGGGTAAATGTCAGCGCCAAACTGAATAAGAATAACCTGGCTTCTCTTTTCATTTTCCCGGAATTAATTTTTTTCATCTGTAAATATAAGATTTTATCGCCTCCCTTACAAAACCCGGTTTAAAAACGCCAATTTCCAAGCGCCAAGGTCGGAAATCAAATTATGCTGCTGGCCACCGATAAATTATCGTATTCCGACTTTGGAATTTGGAGGTTGAAATTTGGCGCTTAAGAAATAATTAACTTGTCAGCAACAAGTTGTTGCTCGCGCTAAAAGAAACCGTTATATTCCTTTTATTATTTACCTGTACTTCCATTGAGCCGTCGTAAGCGATTTTATCGATTACCTTTATCCGGCTCCCAATCGAAATTCCCATTTTATCCAGATATCTAAGGAATAATTCACTTGAGTCGCTCACGGTTACCAGGGTGCCGGATTCTCCGGGTTCCATAAAGCTTAGTTGCTTGCGCGGCCTGGCCTTCATGGTCCCTTTTTCATCCGGGATCGGATCGCCGTGAGGATCGTATTTCGGATAGCCGAGAAATTCATCAAGACGGCTGGTCAATAGGGGAGACCTTATATGCTCCAGTTGTTCGGCAATTTCATGCACCTGGTCCCAGTTGAATTTCAGCTTGTCGACGAGAAAAACTTCCCATAACCGGTGTTTCCGGATAATTCCAAGAGCAACGTTCTTGCCTTTTTCCGTGATGTAGACCCCCTTGTATTTTTCATAGTGCACCACCTTCTTTTCGGCCAGCTTCTGAATCATGTCGGTTACTGAAGCAGGCCTCGTTTTCATGTTCACGGCAAGCGAATTCGTATTTACGGATTCCCTGCCGTCGTTCGACAGCCTGTAAATCCATTTGATGTAATTCTCCTCGGAAAAACTGAACTTATGCATGAAATTTAGAATTGCCTAAATTAAATATTTGTTTATCGAAAACAAATTTTCACTTTTTATTTTAATTCGTAAGCAATATGTTTGATTAATTGAATTTTTATTTTAGGAATAGCTAAAAGGCATGCTTGCAAACACATGATAATAAAAATATGGCGCGAACCTGTCCGCGGGCAGGTTTGCGGCTAAATGCGCCAAGCGGAATGGAAGATATTTAGCCTGAAAATCATATTTTTTTAAAAACACCTGGAATAATTTTACATATTAGCCATCGTTAATTCTCATCTATGGAAAAATCCGGGAGTAAGGAACATATCAGGTCGCTCATTGAATCTGCCTGGAACGACAAAAAACTTCTTGTTCAGGAAGAAACTCAACGCGCTATTAACGCCGTAATCGAACAGCTCGATCAGGGAATCCTCAGGGTAGCGGAGCCAACAGGCACGAACTGGCAGGTAAATGAATGGATCAAGAAGGCTGTAATCCTGTATTTCCCGATCAGGGAGATGGAAGTGATCGAAACCGGTCCCTTTGAATTTCATGACAAAATGAAACTTAAAAA
>DATDPY010000391.1:0-9113 GCA_035292565.1 Cyclobacteriaceae bacterium
GGGTACCTTTCCGAATATATGGATTATATCTGCAAACGTCAGGGACGGATCATTCCAGGAGAACTTTACCAGGTTGTTCCCGGGATCTTCGAGATTGGCGTTCAGCTCCAAAACTTTGCCGCCCGAATTCGTCTGCATTACCAGGGTCTGATGGTCGTGCCATCGTTTCAGGTTTCCGATCATGCATTTCCATGCCGTTTCGCTTCGTGCGGTCATCGCCTTTACCAAAATCCCGGTCGGGCTTACCGGGCGGAGCAGGAATATCTCGATCAACACCCCGTTGGATTTCCTGAAATGAAGTCTCGCCGGAATCACCCGGGTATCGTTCAACACCAGGAGCGATTTTTCCGGAAGGAGGGAGGGAATGTCCCTGAAGATATGATGGGTTATTCTCCCTTTATGATAATAAAGCAGCCTTGAATTGTCGCGCTGGTCTGCCGGGAACATGGCAATCCTTTCCTGGGGAAGGTGATAGGTGTATTGTTCAGGATCAATTACCCACATGTGTCATCGGTCGCCGGCCCATTACATTCATATCCTCGAATTGCTTAATGCAATCCGGTTCTCTTCATACCGTTTCTTTGCCTCCAGCACCGACGAAATGGCCGCGGTTTTGTCCTCCCATCCTTCAACGCCGACTTTCTTTTTTTCAAGATCCTTGTACACCTGGAAGAAATGTTCTATCTCCTTTAGCAGGTGCGGGTTTACATCTTCAAGTTTATTGATCTGGTTCCAGATCGGGTCTCTGACGGGAACGCAGAGTATTTTGGCATCCGGCCCTTTTTCATCGAACATTTTAAACAGCCCGATGGGTTTTACCTCGATCAGGCAGCCGGGAAAGGTTGGCTCCGATACCAGAACCATGGCATCGATAGGATCACCGTCCTGTGCGAGGGTTTCGGGCACGAAGCCATAGTCGCTGGGGTAATGCATCGACGAGAAAATCATTCTGTCGAAACGAACTACTTTTTTTACCGAGTCATACTCATATTTATTCCTGCTCCCTTTCGGGATCTCAATGAAAACGTCAACGGTGATATCCTCGGTAGATTTCATCTGATTATTAAATAGATTAATAACTTTACTGCAGTCTCCGGATCATAAAGGTCTGAGGGATGGTATGGATCCCGTATAACGAATATGATCAAAATACATTCCGGCAAATATAACCTAAAATTCAGATTTGTAGCCGGCACTTCCCGTGGTGAATTAACCGAAAGGGACACTTGGTACGTCAGGATAACCGATGACGATTCGGGGGTTTACGGGCTTGGCGAATGTGCCCCGATCCCCGGCTTTAGCCCCGATGCCTCCCCGGTTTTCGGGGAAACCCTGGCAAAAATTTGCCTCGAAATCCAGGAGTGCATGAACGAAGACGGTCCGGATCTTGATTTAATTTCCCGGATCGATCCGGAGCTCCCCTCGGTTAAAATGGGTTTCGAGACTGCGCTGAATGACCTGCACAACGGGGGGAAGCGGGTGATATTCGAAAACGGATTTCATTCAGGAAATAAAAAGATCCCGATCAATGGCCTTGTATGGATGGGCAGCAGGGATTTTATGGAAGAACAGATTTACGAAAAGATCAGGGAGGGATTCGCCTGCATCAAGATAAAGATCGGCGCCATGGACAGCGGAACCGAACTGGATATTTTGCGGGGTCTCCGGAAAAAATACGGTCCGCAGGATCTTGCCATCCGGGTTGATGCCAACGGCGCATTCTCGGCAGACGAGGTACATGGCTTCCTCGACCAGCTTGCCCAATTGAAAATCCATTCGATTGAACAACCCCTGAAACCGGTTTTCATGGAGGAATTATCAGGCCTTTGCAGAAACTCCCCTGTACCCATCGCCCTCGACGAAAGCCTCGTCGGGCATGCAGCCCATAAGGAAAGAATTATCGATGAAATGCGCCCCGCTTATATTGTCCTGAAGCCAACCCTCCTTGGCGGATTTAATGAAACAGATCAATGGATCAGGCTGGCCGGCACTAAGAATATCGGGTGGTGGATCACTTCATTTCTCGAAAGCAATATCGGACTGAACGCTCTTTGCCAGTATGTTGCGGAGTATGATACAGCATTGGAACAGGGTCTGGGGACCGGAAAATTATATCACAATAATATCGGATCGCCGCTGCGGCTTCGCGGCGACCGGATCTATTATTCGAAAATAGATTCCTGGGACCTGACGCCTATTATGTCCCTTTTTGGTTGATCAGGGACAGGATGTGAAGCCCCGCCAGGGCAGCAGTTTCGGTGCGCAAAATATTTCTCCCCAGGGAAACCTCGAGGAAGCCCAGCTTTTTCGCCATCGAAATTTCCTGCCGGTCAAAATCACCCTCCGGCCCGATGAGCAATAAATAATCCCCGCCGGGCCGGGCAATCTCGTGCAAGTGTTCCTTTGGGATATCGGAAATATGGCAGATGTATTTATTCCGGGCAGATTGATTTTCAACCAGGAATTTCTCAAAATCCTTCATGGGGTTAATTACCGGCAGGTACTTTGATTTTGATTGCTTAAGCGCCCCGATCACGATCTTGTTGAGTCGTCCGGGGTTCATGGATTTACGTTCCGACCTCGAACAGAGGAGAAAGGATAACTCATGAATACCCAATTCCGTTGCTTTCTCGGCAAACCACTCGATGCGATTCATATTTTTAGTTGGTGCGAGTGCCACATGGATATGCCATGGATCAGGATCGGAGTGTTCCGTTTCAATTATTTTCAGGAGGGCATGTTTTGATCCGGTTTCGGAGATTCTGCAGCGGTAAAAGTTCCCGTTGCCGTCGAATACGCCCGCCTCGTCACCTTTTTTCAACCTGAGGACCCTGGTGCAGTGGGAGGATTCATCTTCCGGCAAGATGATCTCCTCGTCACGGATTTCCATGCTGAAAAAATTATGCATAATTCCGGAGGCTGAATGAAATTCCGGAAAGGCTTGCTGTGCGGATACTTTGTATCGTCACAAAGCGTCTTCCTTTCCCTTTCTTTTTTCCATCGGAATGAAATCCCTGATCTTCTCTCCCGAATAAACCTGCCTGGGGCGGCCGATGGGTTCCTCGTGTTCCCGCATTTCCTTCCATTGGGCGATCCAGCCGGGGAGCCTTCCTATGGAGAACATGACCGGGAACATTTCCACGGGTATGCCGATCGTCTTCATGATGAGTCCCGAATAAAAATCAACATTCGGGTATAGTTTTCTTTGGATAAAGTATTCATCTTTCAAGGCGACTTCTTCCAGCTTCTTCGCAATTTCGAGGAGGGGGTCGTTCATGTGCAATTTATTGAGGATCTGGTCGGCCGATTTTTTCAGTATCCTGGCCCGCGGGTCAAAATTCTTATATACACGGTGGCCAAATCCCATCAGGCGGAACGGGTCATCCGGGTCCTTGGCCTTATCCACGAATTTCTGCACATTCCCGCCGTCGTCATGGATCCTCTGGAGCATCTCGATGACCTTCTGGTTTGCCCCTCCATGGAGCGGTCCCCAGAGCGCATTCACACCGGCGGCAACCGAAGCATATAAGCTTGCCTGTGAGGATCCGACAATCCTGACGGTGGACGTCGAACAGTTTTGCTCGTGATCGGCGTGAAGGATGAAAATCTTATCCATAGCGTCGACAACCACGGGATCGGGCTCGTAATCCTGTGCCCTGGTGGAGAACATCATATGCAGAAAATTCTCGACATAGCCATACCGGTTGTTCGGGTAATTCTGGATCCGGCCGATGCTCCGGGTAAACGACCATGCCACCAGGGTGGGCATCTTCGCCAATAACCTGATTATGGTAAGGGTCACTTTTTCCTTTGACCGGAAAGGATCCAGCGATTCCGGGAAGAATGCAGTCAACGAGGTGACCAGCGACGACAACACGCCCATCGGGTGGGCATCTGTCGGGAATCCGGTCATGATGGTTTTATGATCCTCATGGATCAGCCAGTGACTTTTCAGGTCTGCCAGGAATTTGTCGAGTTTCTCATTGGTTGGCAGATCGCCGCAAATCAGCATGTATGCGACTTCAATAAAATTTGATTTTTCGGCAAGCTGTTCGATCGGGAACCCACGGTACCTGAGGATCCCTTTTTCACCATCAAGGAATGTGATCGAACTTTGGGTAGAGGCTGTGTTCTTAAACCCGGTATCCAGGGTCACATAACCTGTGGTCTGACGGAGGGTTCTGATATCAATAGCTTTCTCACCCTCTGTCCCGATAATCGCAGGGAATTTGTAGGATTTACCCTCGATTAAAATTTCGACGAAATCTGCCATGGCAACAATTTTTTAAATCTGAAAAAATCAATTATTCCCCAGAATCAGGGGCATCCCGTCACGGCCTGAGCCAATGACGATCACCTTCGCGTTCGGCGATTCACTGAGCTTTAGCGTGGCCTCAATTCCCCTCATTTTCAGCAGCTCATCGGTAAGGCTGCTGTTGATGATCTGGTTAGCCCGGGCCGCCCCCTCGGCCTCAATTCGCTTCCTTTCAGCTTCACTTTTTTCCTTGTCAAGCCTGAACTGGTAGGCAAGGGCTTCCTGTTCCTGCTGAAGCTTGCTTTCGATGGCCTGACGGATCTGATCGGGAAGGCTGATCGAACGGATAAGCAATGCTTTCATCACGATTTGATTGGCGTTCAGGATTTCCGCTGTCTCTTCAATTATAGTATTTTCAACTTCGCTTCTTTTGGTAGAATAAATTTCTTCCGCCGTAAATCTTCCCATCACTTTCCTGACAGTCGATCTTACCTCGGGAATAACCAGCCTGTTTACATAGTCCCCTCGGAAAACCTCGTGAAGGTCTCCTATTTTTTCATATATAGGGTTAAAGCGGACCGACGCATCGACTTTTATGGAAAGCCCGCTTTTATCAAGCACATCCATCGTCTCTTCTACATTATTTTCGGTTACATCATATACGATCATCTCGTTCCAGGGCGCCTTCGTATGAAATCCGGGCTGGTAGACAGGTTCTTTTTTCAATCCCGTAAAACGATTAAAGATGATTCCGCGCTCGCCATTCTTGAGTGTAACAAAGAGACTGTTTGACAACAGGATCACCATGAATAATACTACAAATAATCCGATGATCAATGGAAGAAATCTTTTGTTTAACATAATTTATTTTTTTAAGGAATTGTTTCGATAATGAAATCTATGCTGTATTAAAAAGTAACTCTTTTAACCGGATTTACCTGGTGATATGGTCAAATCTCCTGAATATTCCCGTAAAATATATTCCCATTAGAATGGTTTACGGAAACAGGCTCATTTATTCACCAGGGCCGGGTTTTTTGCTCTTTCTTTCCATACCAGGGCGCTGGCTCCGAGCACGGCAGCATTGGTTTCCCTCAGCCCCGATGGCAGGATCTTGATCTTATTCCTGTAAATTTTCAACAGGTTCTTCTCGAAATGTTCCTTTGTTGGTTTGAACAGCATTTCACCGGCGTTCACCAGGCCTCCGAACAGGAAGATGGCCTCAGGGCTCGAGTGGGCTACCGTATCCGCAAGCTTCATGCCAAGGATCCTGCCCGTGAATTCAAATGCCTTGCGTGCAATCGGATCCCCCTCCTGGGCTGCCTTCCCGATCATTTTAGCCGTCAGGTCGTTGAAACTGACATCCCTGAGTTTGCTCGGCACGGTTTCATCGCACAAAAGTTCGAACACGGTACGTTTTATTCCCGTGGCCGAAGCATACGTTTCGAGGCACCCCCTTTTTTCACATCCGCAAATCCTGCCATCAGGAATTGCCTGCACATGACCAACCTCACCGGCAAATCCGTCATGCCCGTATACAAGTTCCCCGTTCGATACAATGCCGCTTCCCAGTCCCGTTCCCAGGGTGATCACAACAAAGTCTTTCATGTTCTTGGCCCCGCCATAAACCATTTCCCCGATTGCTGCCGCGTTGGCATCATTGGTTAGCGTCACCGGCACGGTGTAAAATTTACTGAATAATTCAACCATGGGAATTACGCCTTTCCAGGGAAGGTTGGGTGCATATTCAATGGTTCCGCTGTAATAGTTGCCGTTCGGCGCTCCGATCCCCACGCCAACTACGGTAAGGTCCTTTCCGATGCTGTCCTTTAATTTTAATATCGCATCCGACAACGCTTTGATAAATGATTCAACTTTTTCATATCCGGTTGTTTCAATGGAGTTGTCGCCCAGCGATTCACCGTCTTTATCGATTATGCCGAATTTCGAAAATGTCCCCCCGATATCAATGCCGATGGCTACTTCTTTCATTTTATTCAAATTTTTTAACGATATGACCTTTCCAACCGAAATAGGCGAGATAAATATAGCTAAAAATAGGTACAAAGAATGAATAATGATATCCCCCGAGCGAATCGGCGACCGCCCCCTGGATGACGGGGATCAGGGCCCCGCCGAGAATGGCCATGATCAGCAGGGATGATCCCTGGCTTGTGTATTTGCCCAGGTCCCTGATGGCAAGGGTGAAGATATTCGACCACATGATCGAATTGAACAGCCCGATGCCCAGGACTGCCCATACAGCCGTCATTCCGGTTGTGGTAAGATTAATGCCCAGCAACAGGATGGCTACAAAGGAAAATATCATCAGTGTTCTTCCCGGCAACGATCTGCCGAGGAGGAAGGCTCCGAGGTTTAGGGCGATGAAAAGTAAAAACGGGACGACCCTTTTTAAGGGGAACATGATCCCGCTTTCAACGCTTTCAAGATAAACGAACAGGTACAGGACGAAAAAGGAAACGACGGCTACAGCCAGCATATAAGAGAATTTTTTCAGGTCCCCCGGAATTGTACTTAATGATATCGCCCCGAGGAACCTCCCGATCATTGCCCCGCCCCAGTAAAATGCAAGGAATGATTTTGCTTCCATTTCCGGGAAACCGACGGATTCATTCATATAATTGATCAGGGCGCTGCCTATGGTTACCTCGCCGCCGACATACATGAATATGGCAATGATGCCCAGTACAAGATGCCTGTACTTTAGTGCTCCCGCGCCCGGCTCGATCTCTTCCGTATTTTCCATGGCAGGCAGTTTCGAGAACCCGATCAACAACATGAGAAGCAGAAATATCCCTCCAAAAATCAGGTAGGGAAGCTGTACCCCCTGGGCCGAGATGGGCTCGCCTATATCGGTCAGGATCGGCTGTCCCGAAGAATTCAGTAGTGGCTTTCCCCATCTTGCGAAATAATGAAATACCAGGTATCCTCCGAGGATGGGTGCGATCGCCGTGCCGAATGAATTAAATCCCTGGGAAAGGTTCAGTCTCGCTGACGCACTTTCCGCCTTGCCGAGAATGGCTACGTAGGGGTTGGCGGCAATCTGCAGGAGCGTGAAGCCCAGGGCAAGTACGAACAACGCACCGAGGAACAGTCCGAAAATCCGGAAATGTGCTGCGGGATAAAAGAGGAGGCAGCCCAGGGCTGAAATGAACAGTCCGGCCAGGATCCCGTTCTTATACCCTATTTTATTGATGGGGTCTCCCGCCCGCGCGGAAATTATAAAATATAAAAGGGCCCCAATAAAATACGCCGTAAAAAACGAAAACTGGACCAGCATCGACTGCAACCTGTCGAGCTCAAATGCTTTTTTAAGAAAGGGGATCAGGATGTCGTTCATGCAGGTGATGAAGCCCCACATGAAGAAAAGAGAGGTTAGTACGATCAGGGCCGACACATATCCATTGCCGTTCCTGATCGATTGTGTTTGAGAAATACCAACATTTCCTGCCATGAATAATGATCCCTGATTTGAATAAAAAAAAATTGTTTGAACCAGGATTTCCAAAGTAAATAAATTTCTAAAAAAACATTGTTAGCAATTGTCAATTATTTTTAGGCCTGCAGACAATCCATATTGCAGGCATTCCCGTCTGTCAACAGTCCCTCAGGCCGGATCCTCACGATATCCCAGCTCGATGGATCGGCTTTAATAACGCCTGGCCCGAAACTCAGCTCCGGTAGTTCAGGGAAAATCACATTTTGTAAATTATTGATAATCAATTTATTATAACATACAAGGGTGGGAGGCAGGTATTTGTGAAGTAGTGTGAATGCGATTTGGAACAAAAATTGTTCCTTCCATAAAAGCAGAAACAAATTTTACTCAAATGAAAACGCTAAAAAAATTACTCTCATTGATTCTTGCCGGCCTGTTTTTCATAGGTCCGGTATTCGCAGCCGTCCCCGGTAAAAAAGCCGACAGACAGGCAGCCAGGGAAATCAAGAAAAAAGCAGTAAAGGAGGCGAGGAAGGAAGCCAAACGATTTAAGCGGGCAAGATGGTATGTTGCCCCCGGCGCCTTGCCGATGGACAAGCAGGTTGAGAAATCGTGGCAGCTTCAGTATCTCGAAGATGAACAGGGCTACCCGTTGTACATCGTGGCAACAGGAAATTCTGTCGCCGAAACTCAATCGGCTGCCAAGTTGCAGGCTATTGAACTTGCCAAACTCGAACTTGCTGGCCTTATCCAGACTAACGTTGCCGCACTGATCGAGAACAGCGTGGCAAATAGTCAGTTAAATAACGAAGAGGCTGCTTCGGTCACCAAAACAGTAGCCGCTTCTAAAAACGTAATCGCCCAGGAAATCGGAAGGATCCTCACATTCTTCGAGATCTACCGGAGGGTCGATAAGAATATCGAATGCTCTGTCAGGATCGGGTATAATAGCGAGATGGCGATTGAAACCGCAAAAAAAGCGATCCGTCAAAAGCTTGAGGATGAAACCAAGATCCTGCACGAGAAACTTGATAAGATCCTCGATTTCTGAATTCATTCAATATGACCGCCCGTATTGTCATATGGATATTGATGGTGGCCGGGAGCATCCCGGTGAGCGCACAAAAAATTTCCGTTGCCCGCGGCAAGGCGCAAGTTATGGTCGATGAAAAAATAAGCATCAACCAGGCTCGTGACCGGGCTCGCGACCTGGCCATCATCAATGCTCTTGAAAATGAATTCGGCACCTATATCGAACAGGAAGTCTCTTCCAATATCGAAGACAGCGAGTTCAATTTCAGGGTTATTGGCAATACCAGGGTGAGGGGTGAATGGCTCAGGACACGGGACGAGGTATTTCGCGAAAACCAGAAACGTGTGAAAGGTTCGCCCGGCCGG
>DATDPY010000392.1:0-6046 GCA_035292565.1 Cyclobacteriaceae bacterium
ATAATCTGGACTTCATCGGCATACAGCGGCCCGATAATCACATCAAAGCCATACAGATCGCCGGAATCTACAAGCTTTCGTGTTTCCATTCCCGATTTTCTGGTATCAAAGGCTACAATATCGAGATTAATTCCGCCGGCCTTTAACTGATCGTTGCCGATCTTGATCCCGTGGTAGAGATCATAAATAAACTGATTCGACCGGCCGGATTTTCCTGGAATAATTTCATTGGACATAAACGGCAGCAAAACGGCCACGCGATATTTGTCCTTTTTCACCGCCTCAATCACCAGGTCGGACTTATACCGCGCTGGATCGAGGCCGATTGATAAAACAATTTTATTGAGCAAAGCGGTATCCCGCAGCATAACGGGCTGGAGTAAGATCCGGTCGGCCAGGACCTGTCCGATCAGTTTGATGCCGGCGTACCGTTGAAAGAGTGCGACAAGGTTTTCGTAATCGGCAATTTCGTTCACTTCTGACAAATAAATGTTTATTGCTGATTTACGGACCACGCTATCGGATATCATGGAAATGGACTGATTGGCCATTTCATAATTTTTGTCTTCAAGATACAATTGAACCTGCCATAATCGTGCTTCATCGATATTTTTCCATTTAGGATATTTCAGGATCAGGTAATTGATCATGTCGAGAGCTACGTGGTAAAAATCTTTCTTGTAAGCAGCCAGTGAATAGTAATAACATGCATACGGGGAGTATTGACTTGATGATTTTTGCGATAAGGAATGTAAAATATCCATGGCAAAATCGAACCGGCCTTCCTGGATCAGGACCTTCCCCCTGTTTAAGGTCTCCTTATCGCCCATCTGGGCCTGGGGAAATGCCTTGATTGCAAAGGCAGTCAACAGAATGAATACCGTTATGGTCCTCATCGAAATCATGAAATTACTCCCACTCGATGGTAGCCGGCGGTTTGGAGCTAATGTCATAAACGACCCTGTTTACTTCCTTTACTTTGTTGATTATTTCGCTTGATATCTCACTTAAGAATTTATGCGGCAGATGACTCCAATCGGCAGTCATTCCATCAATACTGTTTACCGAACGCAATGCAACAACATTTTTATAAGTCCGTTCATCGCCCATCACACCGACCGATTGCACGGGCAATAAAACGGCTGCTGCCTGCCAAACTTCATTATAATGACCCGCCCGTTTTAATCCGCTTATGAAAATATCGTCAACTTCCTGCAAAATCTTCACTTTTTCCGGGGTTATCTCACCCAAAATCCGGATTCCGAGCCCGGGTCCGGGAAATGGATGACGATTCAAAATATTATCATCGAGTTTAAGAAGTCTTCCGACAAGGCGGACCTCGTCCTTAAAAAGGGTTTTCAGGGGCTCAATGATCTTTAACCGGATCCTGTCGGGCAGGCCTCCGACATTATGGTGGGATTTAATCGTCATTGACGGTCCTTTCACGCTTACCGATTCAATCACATCAGGATAAATAGTCCCCTGCGCCAGCCATTTTGCATCCCGGATCTTATGGGCCTCGCTATCAAATACTTCGATGAAAACCCTGCCGATGGCTTTTCTTTTATCCTCAGGGTCTGTCAGTCCCTGCAAGGCTTTGTAAAACAACTCCTTTGCATCCACACCGCGAACGTTCAATCCCATGCCTTTATAGGATTGAAGGACAGATTCGAATTCACCTTTCCTAAGCAAGCCGTTATCGACAAAAATACAATGAAGGTTCCCTCCGATCGCCTGATGGATGAGGAGGGCCGTCACGGATGAATCGACTCCGCCTGAAAGACCAAGAATCACTTTTTCCGGGCCGATGGATTTTTTAACCGATTCGACCGTTGATTCGATGAATATATCCGGCGTCCAATCCTGACGGCATCCGCAAATATGTACCACAAAATTACGGAGCACGGTTTTACCGTCGGTTGTATGGGTTACCTCGGGATGGAATTGGATCCCATATACCGGCATATCGGTCATTATAAAGGCAGCAATATTTACGGTAGCTGTGCCGGCAATCGTCTTGAATCTCTCCGGAAGGTAAGTAATCGTATCGCCATGCGACATCCAGACCTGCGAGTTTGGTGTAACCTCCTTCAGGAGATCATAGTGGCTATCGAGCCTGTCGAGCTTAGCTCTGCCATATTCCCTGATCTCGGAAGGCAGAACCTTCCCCGCAAACGAATCGGCGATCAATTGGGCCCCATAACAAATACCCAGTACGGGGGTTTTTCCATCAAAGAACAGGCTAAAATCAATCCTGGGGGCATTTTTATCCAATACCGAGCAGGGGCTCCCCGAAAGGATTACACCTTTAATTTCCGGTATAAGGCGGGGCAACTTGTTGAAGGGATGGATTTCACAATATACATTAAGTTCCCTGACCCTTCTGGCAATTAATTGCGTGTATTGCGACCCGAAATCAACGATTAATATCTGCTCCGGCATATGGCAATGAACCTGTTTAATTAAATCCCGGGAATTCTATCAGCATACTTCAAACCAAGTAATTCCATTCTACTATTTCCGGGCAAATGTAACCCCTCGTGTCAAATAAAGGTACAAAAAAAATATGCTGATAGAGTTAAAACAATATTTTTTATAATATTTGCACCCTGTATAATAAATCACATGGATACTGAGAAAATTATATTCTCGATGGCAGGCGTGGGGAAGATATTTCCGCCACGGAAACAGGTTCTGAAAGATATTTACCTTTCCTTTTTTTACGGCGCAAAAATCGGTGTTATCGGGCTGAATGGATCAGGCAAGTCTTCATTGCTCAGGATCATCGCGGGACTGGAAAAGGATTACATCGGCGAGGTGGTATTTTCCCCGGGGTATTCGGTTGGAATGCTGGAACAGGAGCCATTGCTCGATCCTCAAAAAACGGTACTTGAAGTAGTTAAAGAAGGGGTAAAAGAGGTTACGGATATGTTGAAAAAATTTGAAGAGGTCAATGAAAAATTTGGACTACCCGAAGTACTTGAAAATCCTGATATCATGGACAAGCTCATCGCTCAGCAGGGGGAGATACAGAGCAAGCTTGATCACCTGAATGCCTGGGAGCTCGACAACCGGCTCGAACAGGCAATGGATGCGCTTAGAACCCCGCCGGGAGATACTAAAATTTCAATTTTATCCGGAGGTGAAAAAAGAAGAGTAGCGTTATGCAGGCTATTACTTCAGAAACCTGACATTTTATTGCTTGATGAACCGACGAATCACCTGGATGCGGAATCGGTAATGTGGCTTGAGAATCACCTGCAGAATTATGAAGGAACAATCATTGCCGTCACCCACGACCGGTATTTCCTGGACAATGTTGCAGGTTGGATCTTAGAGCTCGACCGCGGGGAAGGTATTCCCTGGAAAGGGAATTATTCATCATGGCTGGAACAAAAGCAGGAAAGACTTCGACAGGAAGAAAAAACAGAATCCAAACGGCAAAAGACGCTTGAAAGGGAGCTGGAGTGGATCAGGATGGCGCCGAAAGCCCGTCAGTCCAAGGGAAAAGCCAGGCTTAATGCATATGAAAAAATGCTCGACGAGGAAACGAAATCCAAAGAGGAAAAGCTCG
This sequence comes from Cyclobacteriaceae bacterium, assembly GCA_035292565.1. GTDB lineage: Bacteria > Bacteroidota > Bacteroidia > Cytophagales > Cyclobacteriaceae > DATDPY01. The sequence goes on from DATDPY010000392.1 coordinate 3,575, forward strand.
AGCTCTTTATTCCACCGGGGAAGCGTCTTGGCGACAAAGTGATCGAAGCAAAAAATGTAGCTAAAGCATTCGGGGATAAATTGCTTTTCGAGGATTTAAACTTTTCGCTTCCCAAAGGCGGAATTGTAGGAGTGATCGGACCGAATGGTGCCGGCAAAACCACCCTTTTCCGCATGATCATAGGCAGTGAAAAATGCGACGGGGGAACTTTTGAGGTTGGCAGCACCGTACAAACCGCATACATCGACCAGGAGCACCAAACCCTGGATAAAAACAAATCGGTATGGGAAATAATATCCGAGGGTGAAGAATGGCTGGAGATCGGAGGCAGGAAAATAAATTCGAGGGCCTATGTCAGCAAATTCAATTTTACAGGAACCGATCAGGAAAAAAAATTAGGGGTGCTTTCCGGAGGGGAAAGAAACAGGGTACACCTTGCTTTAACATTAAAGCAGGGCTCCAATTTGTTGTTATTGGATGAGCCCACTAACGACCTGGATATCAACACGTTGCGAGCGCTGGAGGAAGCTCTTGAAAATTTTGCCGGCTGTGCCGTTATTATTTCACACGACCGCTGGTTTATCGACAGGGTGGCTACGCACATCCTTGCCTTCGAGGGCGATTCCAAGGTATACTGGTTTGAAGGAAATTTTTCGACGTATGAAGAATCCAAATTGAAAAGACTTGGCGACATCTCTCCACACCGGATCAAGTTCCGAAAGCTGCAATAATTTCGATAAAATAGTTCAGGTGGACTGGCGGCGCATCAGCTTCCTTCCTTTAAAACCCTCCTCAGGATTTTCCCGATATTGGATTTTGGCAACTCGCTTCTGAATTCAATAGACTTAGGCCTTTTATATGCGGTGAGGTTTTCTTTACAATAAGCTATTAGTTCATTTTCATCAAGGGAAGGGTCTCTTTTAACGACAAATATTTTAACCGCCTCTCCCGACTTTTCATCAGGGATGCCAATCGCCCCCACTTCCAGGACTTTGGCGTGGGAAGCAACCACATCCTCAATTTCATTCGGGTATACATTAAAGCCGGAAACATTGATCATCTCCTTTTTGCGGTCAATGATCCTGAAAAACCCGTCCTGGTCTCTCACGCCAATATCGCCTGTCCTGAACCAATCTCCGGTGAAGACTGCCGCGGTTTCCTCCGGTTTATTCCAGTATCCCGACATCACCTGGGGGCCCATAGCGCATATTTCACCCGGTTCACCGATACCCACCTCATTCCCATGATCATCGAAGATCCTTACATCGGTACTGGGCACGGGCGTGCCGATCGTTCCAATTCTTTCAGTTCCGTCGATGGGATTGCAATTAAGCACCGGTGACGTTTCCGAAAGTCCGTAACCTTCAACGAGGGGTGTTCCGGTACGTTTTTTCCACTTCTCGGCAACGACATTCTGCAGGGCCATGCCGCCTCCTACAGCGATTTTAAATTTTGTGAAATCCAGATTCTTAAAATCTTCCTGGTTCATCAAGCCATTATATAATGTATTTACACCTGTAAAAACCGTAAATGAATATTTCTTAAGCTCTTTTATAAAGGCCTTCATATCTCTTGGGTTAGTGATCAGGATATTCCTGGCCCCGATTTTCAACATGGCCAGGCAATTGACCGTCAGTGCGAAAATATGATATAACGGAAGAGCGGTAATGACAATCTCTTCCCGGTCAATGAGCTTTGGCTGCATCCAGGCATAAATCTGTTCCATATTGGCGACCAGGTTCCTGTGCGTGAGCATAGCCCCTTTGGAAACACCTGTTGTTCCGCCGGTATACTGCAGAAAGGCCAGGTCAGAGTTTTTAATATCCGGTTCAATGAACCGCGGGCCATAGGAAGAATTTATCGTTGCGTCAAACCTGATCGCCCCGTCGATCCGATAAGGTGGCACCATCTTTCGTACGTGCTTTACAACGGCGTTGACGATAATTCCTTTCAGGCCTCCAAGCAAATCCCCGATATTGGTAATGATCACGTTTTTTATCGGCGTATTTTGAATGATCTTCTGAAGGTTATGTGCAAAATTTGAAAGGATTAAAATGGTTTCGGCACCCGAATCCCTGAATTGATGCTCCATTTCTCTGGGAGTATACAGGGGATTGGTGTTAACGATCACAAGGCCGGCCCTCAACGCGCCCAGGATGGCCACAGGATATTGCATCAGGTTCGGCATCTGGATGGCGATCCGATCCCCTTTTTTCAATCCGAGTTCGGCCTGAAGGAATCCTGCGAAATTTCTTGAAAGCTTATCGAGTTGCGGGAAGGTAAGGGAAGATCCGATATTTTCATAGGCGACCAGGTCGGAATATTTCGAAAAACATTCCTTAAACATTTCTGGCAGGTTTTTATACCTGTCAGGGTCAATTTCGGCAGGCACACCGGCGGGGTATAATTTTGTCCAGGAGCGTAAACTCATTTTGATTTTCGATAAGAGATTATAAAACCCTCAAAAATTCC
>DATDPY010000393.1:0-4409 GCA_035292565.1 Cyclobacteriaceae bacterium
TGAAATTTCACTTTATAAAGCTTTGCGACTCCCCGGGTGATTTGTTTCACCAGAGGGACAGAGGCTAGCTTGCCGATCAATACTATTTCTCTCAGGCCGTTTGCTCTTGCTGCGGAGACCCCAAGCAAAGTGATCGTCTGGGTTACGAGGTTGAGGATTGCCATGGCAATGTCGTTATCGGTTGCCTTATCCGACAGTTTTCCGAAATTGGATGCCGTAACGGAAGCGGGAAGGTTTACAAGGGCTCCGCCTGCTATATCCCCAACCGTCAGGTCCACATTTTGCAGGTTCCCCAGGGCAGCTTTCTCGATCAAAGTATCGATACTGGATATATTCAACATGTTTTTCGCCAGGCCCATGAGTGTACCCCCTCCCACACCGCTGCCGCCCCAATGCTTAATGGTTTGATTATTCACGACAACGATGGCGGTGCCGGTGCCCATACTGACGACAATGGCTTTTTTAAGACCGGTAAGAAATTTCCCTGCCGTTCCGATGGCCGCAAATTCATTGATCTTAACCACCTTTATCCCGAACAGGCTTTTCAGCATCGCTCCGGAGCCAACCCCGGTTGCCGCGATGATCTTTATCCGGGGTAAAGTGATTTTGCTCACCTCGAGGAACTTGCCAAGTGCACCCGCAGCAGAAGTTATCGGATCATCCGCCTTAACCGAAAGAGGTTTGACGACTTTCCCCGATTCGAATCCTGCGATATCCGTGGTTGTGCCGCCAATGTCGATTCCGATGATCATGTTCTGAAATACTACTGTAAGTCTGCCTGAATATAGAATAGAATTTTTGTTTCTTCAAATCTTGAATGGAGGTAGGAGGCCGGAAGTCAGATCATTTCGTTCAACGGCGAAATTTCGTTATATAATGAGATCTTCAGACTTCAGACCTCTGATCTCAGACTTCTGAACCCGGTTTTCAAATCCCTTAAATAAAACACCGTCATTTGCTCTTAAAAAACCCTGATGAGGAATTTGGAAGAATAATATTTACAATTCCACCCCTCCATGCAACCCATGTGCCTTCAAAAGCGTCTAATGCATAAGAACCTTATGTATTATAAATATGCCCAATACAGAACAATTAAGAGGAAATCTGCAGACCATCATCCTGAAATTGCTTGCCGACAGCGATAAAATGTACGGCTATGAGATCACCCAGAAAGTCAGGGACTTGTCTGAAGGTCAAATGCTGGTGACTGAAGGCGCCCTCTACCCTACCCTACACAAGCTGGAGGCGGAAGGGCTCGTGAAGACCGAGACCAGGATGATCGGCAAAAGAGTGAGGAAATATTATCGTCTCACGAAATCAGGGCATTTGTCTGTCCGGGAAAAGATTGAAGAATTCAAAGAATTTATTGATATCATGGTCAGGGTATTAAATATCAAACTCATGCAGGCGTGATGAAGCTGAAGGCAAGCCAGGTTGAATACATCCATGAGGATTTGCTTAAAAGAGGGCTCGTGTATGAACCATTCCGGGAAGAGATCCTGGATCACGTATGCGCGATGCTGGAAGAAAAACTCGAAGGAGGAGAGAAATTCCAGGACGCTTATGCAAACGTCCTGAAATCTTTCGGGCCCGACCATGAACTGAACAGGATTCAATATAATACGCTTATTACAACCCACTCTATTATAAAAACTATGTTAGCAACCTATTTTAAAACAGCCATCAGGAATATAAAGCGACGTAAGTTCTATACATTTATTAATACCGCCGGATTATCCATCGGAATTGCCTGTACCTTGCTGATTTCACTTTTTATCGCCGACGAATTGGGTTATGACAGGCATAACCTGAACGGAGAACGGATATACCGGGTGATCTCGCATATCAGGTTTGGGGGGAATGATACCTGGTATGCCGTCTGTCCCGCGCCGATGGCCAGAGCCATTTCAGAAGAGATCCCTGAGATTGAAAAAGCCGGGCGTTTCAGGCTTTGGGGTTCCATCCTCGTTAAGAAAGGTGAAGAAAATATCGAGGAGTATAATATTGCATGGACCGACCCGGAAATTCTCAGGATTTTCACCATTCCGCTTATCCATGGTAATCAGGATATGGCATTGGCGGAACCAAATACGGCGGTGATCAGCGAATCGACTGCCCGGAAATATTTTGGCGAGCAGGACCCGCTAAATCAAATCCTGACGCTGAACAATGACATGAATTACAAAGTCGCCGGTGTTTATAAAGATTTTCCGGACAAATCGCATTTCCATTTCAATATGATGCTGGCCATATCGGGATTGGAGGAAAGCAAAAATGATATGTGGCTCAGTAATAATTTCCAGACTTATTTCCTGATAAAGCAGGGAGCCGATCCGAAGGCCGCAGAAAAAAAGATCAACGACCTTTTGCTTAAATATGCAGAACCTCAGGTAATGCAGTTCCTGGGTAAAACGATTGCCCAGCTTGAAGCGGAAGACACAAAGGTGGAGCAGAGGATCCAGCCTTTATACGATATCCACCTCAGATCCAGCCTGATCGCCGAAATTGAACCGAACGGAGACATCAGGTATGTATATATATTTTCAACGGTTGCATTATTTATTCTCATCCTGGCAGTGATAAATTTCATCAATCTGACAACAGCCCGGTCTGCCGACCGCGCCCGGGAAGTCGGCATCAGGAAGGTGATGGGATCTTACCGGAAGCATCTTGTTTTTCAATTCCTTGCAGAATCTGTATTTATTTGTCTGATTGCAGTCATCATTGCCATTCTGCTGGCCAACCTCATCGTACCCTTATTCAACCAGCTCGCGGAAAAATCTATTTCGATCCCTAACGGAAGCATAGCATTTTGGATATTGATCCTTGCAGCCGGGCTGGTCGTTGGTATCATGGCCGGGATATATCCCGCTTTTTTCCTCTCCTCTTTCAAGCCTGTATCCATACTTTCCGGGAAATTTTCCCGCGGAGCCAGGAACCCGTTAATGCGTAACTTCATGGTTGTTTTGCAGTTTACCATTTCCACCGTCCTCATCATCTGGACCCTGGCAGTTTATAACCAGTTGAATTACATCATGCATTTCAGGCTTGGTTATAACAAGGATCAGGTCATCATTGTTGAGAGCCCTTATATTCTCGGGAACCAGGTTGAGTCTTTTAAAAACGAGGTATTAAAAAACCCGGTCATTAAATCCGGAACAATTTCCGGCTTTCTGCCGATTGCGAGATCAGACAGGAATAATACAACTTTCTGGAAGAAGGGAGACCGGTCGCCGGAAAATTTCGTAAACATGCAATCGTGGACAGTCGACCATGACTATATCGGAACGCTTGGCATGAAAATCGTTGCCGGCAGAGATTTTTCGAGGGATTATCCGAGCGACTCATCGGCCATCATTCTCAACGAAAGAGCAGCCAGACTATTTGGGTTCGAGAATCCCATCGGGCAGGAAATAGTCGTTTTCAGGAGCAGTCCCGATAATTCGATCGATGAAATGAATGACGAGACATTGCACATTATCGGCATTGTTCAGGATTTCAACTGGGAATCTCTCCATGAAAACATAGGCTCGTTATCATTGAGGCTGGGTTCATCCCCGGGAAGGATTTCATTCCGTTATAACGGATCTGAAACGGCGACCGTCATTGACTACCTTGATAAAAAATGGGATGAATATAAGGCGTCTCTCCCATTCGAATTTTCTTTTCTTGACCAGGATTTTGCCAGCATGTATTCATCGGAGAGCCGGACGGCAAATATCTTTTCTGCGTTTGTCATCCTCGCCATAGTGATCGCCTGCCTAGGGCTGTTTGCTCTCGCCGCATTCATGGCCGAGCAAAGAACCAAGGAAATCGGCGTCCGGAAAGTAATGGGCGCAACCATCGGGAACATTGTTCTCATGCTTTCAGGTGATTTCACAAAGCTTGTTTTTCTGGCCTACCTGATATCGATCCCAATCGCCTGGTACGGAATACGTTTATGGCTTCAGGGATTTGCCTATAAGGATATTCCGGGCATTCTCCTGTACGGCGGAGCCGGATTAGGCGCCATCGTAATTGCCTGGATTACTGTAAGTTACCAGTCATTCCGTGCAGCATCGACGAATCCGGCGGAGGCGCTGAGGGATGAGTAGATGAATGCCGAAAGCTCAAAGCTCAAAGTAGTGAGATTTTTTGTATCGATTAGATGGTATTATTAAATGAATTACTAAAAATGTTTGAGATAGTCGGCAGTTGGTAAGTTGGCAGTTGGCAAGTTCGGAACTATGAAGATCGATACTGATCAATCAGTCAACAAAAAATATTGGAATCAATAAATTATTGTATCGAAAGTCTTAATTGCATTGAGTTTTTGCCGCAAGGCATGCCTAAGGCACGGCTTTGAGCTTTTAGCTTTTATATTAACTATTTCAGGAATTTCTTCTTCAAATCATTAATTTCCGTTTCCA
>DATDPY010000394.1:0-7825 GCA_035292565.1 Cyclobacteriaceae bacterium
GGCATTTAATGATTTAGTTTTTAATCCTGATTCACTGGTTTTCATAGGTTCGGGTTAGTTTCTGTTTTTATCAAAAACAAATCTAATAGCCTGAACCTAGTTTCACAAAACGATAATAAAATATTACATTATAGATAATTAATTCAATATTTTACTATATTTTTTATGATATTAGTAAATTATATTCATTTATATTTTGTTTTATACAAATAATGAATGACCAAGAACCAGGAAGTGCAATCGATAAAATATAATTTTAAATATATTTAATATGATATTATAATGTATTTTAATAAATGATAATATAAAATCATAGAAAAGTTGAAATATAATCTGTTTTACTGCCATTAAATTAGAATATTTTACATTACTATGATATTTACATTATTTTTCAGGCGTTAGAATTAATATATGCTGTATTTTATTATATTTTGAGCTTTTTTTCAACCGGGCATCTTATAATTACGGACATTAATAAAGCCGGGAGGATCAGAAGCCATATGATTTAACAAAGAGACACCAGCCCCCGGTCCGTTGAGTATCCGAAATTCCGGGAACTGGTACGAGGCAGGAGGAGTTTAATCCTTCAGGAAATGGCGGTGTAGATTACGCACTCAAGTTCGTCGCATAGATTGACATTGTTCACGATTATATTTTCCCTGACCTGAAGGATGACAGGGGCAAAGTTCATGATCCCTTTAATTCCGCAATCCACCATCTGGTTGCAGACATCCTGGGCTGAAATTGCCGGGACGGCCAGGACGGCCACTTTGATCTTGTTCTTTTTAACAAATCCCGGCAGTTCGGTCATGGGGTAGACAGGAATATTATAATTTTTTTTCACCTTTGCCGGATCTATATCAAAGCCGGCGATGATGTACTGGCGCCTTTGCGAAAATCCGCATATATAGTATGAAAGGGCCGTGCCAATATTGCCCATTCCAACCATGATGACGCTCTGCATTTCATTTTTCCTGAATATCAGGTTCAGGGATTCGAGCAGCTTTTCAATTTCGTATCCTCCCTTTTTATTCCCGGATATCCCGAAATGGGAGAAATCCTTCCGGATCTGTTCGGCGGATATCCCGGCCTCGCGGCCAAGGTTGTAGGAAAAAACACGCTGAAAGCCCATCTCCCGGAACTTGACGAGGCAAAGCCGGTAAAGAAGCAGGCGTTTGATATTCTTTTTAATCAGCATTTTTTTTGTTCTTTTATTCACAATAAAATTATGAGTTTATGTACCGCTTAACATATTACCTGGCACAGGAGGTTTTTTTAATTTATTAGTGATCGATTCCATAAAAAAATTATGTATTATATATTATTGATTATCAAAGATATATATAAATTATCAAATAAAAAAATTATTGATTGAGCGAAATTTATTTGGAATCCTGTAATTTAGTTATTAAGTTGTTAAATCATTTAATGTGAAATAAAGTACATTAAAATGATCGAATTTCCGATGCCAGATCGTGAGGGACGAAAGAATTTTTCTTGTGGTCCGGGCTGTTGCAAATCCCGCATGCTGAATCAAAATGAAATTTATTCAGAATCGACAAGATAGATTTTTTTATTTGCTGATTTTTTAATTAGGAGGAAGCGTTCCATGGATTTTACACCCCGCATCATCGGATTTCTATGTAAATGGTGCTCCTATACGGGAGCAGACCTTGCCGGAACTTCAAGAATGCAATACAAAAGCAATGTACGTTCCATCCGGGTGATGTGTTCCGGCCGGATAGAGCCGACTTTCGTCCTCAGGGCATTCCTGAACGGCGCCGACGGGGTGCTGATCTGCGGCTGCCATCCCGGCGACTGCCATTACCAGGAGGGGAATTACCGTTGTCTTCGCAGGTATACCTTGTTGAAAAAATACATCGTCCAGATGGGAATGGAACCGGAAAGACTCAAGCTGGAATGGATCAGCGCCAGCGAAGGGAAACAATTTGCAGATCTGATCAACAGCTTTACTCAAACGATCTCGGAGCTTGGTCCCAGCACGATAAAACATACCATGGAAACTCTAACCTGAATCCGAAATGAACGCCACTGAAGGGAAAAAACCAAAATTCAAAATTGCCGTGTATTGGGCGGCAGCGTGCGGAGGATGTTGCGTATCGGTGCTCGATATTCATGAGAAGCTTCTTGACGTGGCCGAAGTTGCCGACCTCGTTTTCTGGCCGATAGCGCTGGATTTCAAATACAAGGATGTTAAGGAAATGCCGGATCAACATATCGACATTACCTTGTTCAATGGGGCAATCAGGAACAGTGAAAATGAGCACATGGCTGTACTTCTCAGGAAGAAGAGCAAAGTCCTGGTAGCTTACGGAAGCTGTGCATACCTGGGCGGTATCCCGGGACTTGCAAATCTATCCACATCAGAGGAACTGCTCTGCAGGGTATATGAAGAAAGTGAATCAACAGTCAATCCCGGGAAAACAAGACCATTGGACAAATTCCAAGCCGTGGAAGGACAGCTTGAGCTCCCGGTTTTTTATAATGATGTCCGCTCCCTTTCCCAGGTAACGGATGTGGATTATTTCATGCCAGGCTGTCCTCCCCAGGCCGAACGCCTGCTTGAAGTTCTTGGGGATATTTTTTCCGGAAAAACTCTGCCACCGGCTGGATCGGTGATCGGGGCGGGTCACAAAGCACAGTGTGATGAATGCATCCGAAAGAAAACGGAAAACAAAAGAATCAGGAAATTTTATCGCCCATGGGAAATCGTCGATGATGGTGAAACCTGTTTCCTGGAACAAGGGATATTATGTATGGGGCCGGCAACGAGATCGGGGTGCGGTTACCGATGTATCAAAGGTAATTCACCCTGCCGGGGGTGTTACGGCCCAACAGCCGATGTTTCGGATCCCGGCGCCAAAATGATGTCGGCAATCGCCGGAATAATTGACGAGAAAAATCCTGCTGAAATAAATGCAATCGTCGACAGTTTAGTCGACCCCGCAGGAACCTTTTACCGGTTCAGCATGCCGGTATCTAACTTAAGAAGAAAATTGTCATGAAAAGAATAACCATCGATCCGGTCACCCGGCTTGAAGGGCATGGGAAAATCGAGATATTCCTGAATGACCTGGGGGATGTAAACAATGTGTATTTCCAGGTGCCCGAACTCAGGGGATTTGAAAAGTTCTGTGAGGGGCGTCCCGTGGAAGAGTTACCCTCCATTGTCTCAAAAATTTGTGGGGTATGTCCCGGTTGTCATCATATGGCTTCAGGCAAGGCCGTTGATGCAGTATTCGGGGTCACCCCTCCTCCAACCGCCATAAAATTGAGGGAACTATTTTATATGGCGCACTTTGTACACAGTCATATCGCGCATTTTTACGCCCTTGCCGCCCCTGATTTTGTGGTCGGACCGCAGGCCCCAAAGGAAAATCGGAATATTTTGGGTGTCATCGGAAAGGTGGGAGTAAGTACGGGATTGGAAGTAATCAAACACCGGAGGATGGCCCAGGAGATCCAGGCATTGCTTGGGGGTCATCAAACCCATGTGGTGATGAATTTGCCAGGGGGTGTTCGCAAAGGGTTGAATGAAAAGGAACGCGATGACATCGTTGAGAAGGCCAAAGATTTTGTGGAATTTTCGAAATACACGTTAAAGATCTTCGATGCCGTAGTACTGTCGAATAAGAAATATGTTGACATTATTCTCAACGGGCCATATTCCCTCAGGCTTCATTCCATGGGTTTGGTTGATGCAAACAACAAAGTAAATTTTTATGAAGGCAAGGTGCGTGTAGTAGATACGGAAGGAAAGGAACTCTATAAGTATAATCCATCCGAATACCGGGATTATATTGCGGAAAGGGTGGAGCCCTGGTCTTATTTAAAATTTCCCTACCTGAAAAAGAAAGGATGGAAAGGACTGGTCGACGGCCAGGATTCGGGCATTTACCACGCAACTCCATTATCCAGGCTGAATGTCGCCGATGGCATGGCAACCCCTCTTGCGCAGAAAGAGTATGACCGGATGTACAGCGTGCTTGGGGGCAAGCCGGTCCATGCTACCCTGGCCATGCACTGGGCGCGGCTCGTTGAACTTTTATACGCTTCGGAACGCTGTCTTGAGCTTGCCATGGACCCGGATATTACGGGCAAGGAGCTGCGTGCCACGCTCGGTCATATCCCGGGCGAGGGTGTGGGAACCGTTGAAGCTCAAAGGGGCACACTCACGCACCACTATTGGACGGATGATAAGGGAATGGTGACCAGGGCTAATATCATTGTCGGAACAACAAATAATAACGCGGCAATAAATATGTCAATAAAAAGAGCTGCCCAGGGCCTGATCAGAAAAGGTATGGAGGTAACTGATGGCATTCTGAATATGATCGAAATGTCGTTCAGAGCCTATGACCCATGCTTTTCCTGTGCAACTCACAGCCTCCCGGGAAAAATGCCATTAACGGTTGAGATCCGGGACGTTGAAGGAGTGCTGCTGAAAACCCTTACGAGAAATTAAGTAACTATGGCATGGATTTATTAATAAACCAAAAGAAATATGCGAACCGGTGTTTTTTTCTGCCAGGCAGAAAACAGCAGTGACGAACTCAACATCGATGCCATTGCAAAATATTCAGCCAATCTTCCTGAAGTTGAAACGGTTCAGGTAATGGGAATAAAACCAAAGCTCGAAATAAAAACCTTATGTGACAGGATTAAATCCGACAAGCTCGACAGGGTTGTGATCGCGGGAGATATTCCGGGATATTACAAGCCGTTCTTCACCAAGGCGATGCGCTTGAGCGGGGGTAATCCCGATGAGATTAGGCTGGCATCTTTCCAGGAACATGGCGCCAAAGGAGAATATGCAGTGGACCGTGCCAAGGCCATTGTTGCCTGTGCTACCATGGGAGTTCCGTTCGGTCTTGCTGCAATCCCGGGCGGCAATCCGGTCAATCATGCCACGTTGGTCATCGGGGGAGGCATTGCAGGAATCCAATCTGCACTTGAAATTGCCAATGCCGGCAAATTGGTGTATCTCATTGAACAAAGCGGGACAATAGGGGGGCATATGGCCATGTTTGACAAAACATTTCCTACGCTGGATTGCGCTGCGTGCATTCTGACCCCTAAAATGGTAGATGTGGGGCAGCATGAACACATTCGACTTCTTACAAAATCGAAAATTATATCGGTGTCCGGCAAGCCGGGATCTTACCGGGTAAAAATCAAACAACAGGCCAGACGTGTGGATGTAAAATCCTGTGTGGCTTGTGGATTATGTGCGGATATCTGTCCCGAGCGGGTTGAAAGTGAATTTGATGCAGGAATCTCCAAACGAAAGGCCATATATATTCCCTTCCCGCAAGCAGTTCCTAATGCCTATCTCATCGATGAAGAACATTGCAGATATGTCCTCACCGATGGAGAAAAATGTGGTCATTGTGTAAGAAAATGTCCTAAAGACTGCATTCATCTTGATGAACAGGATTCCATAATCGATATTGAAGTTGGAAACATTATTCTGGCTACGGGGTATGAACTTCTCGATGTAAGTAAAATAGCCCAATACGGATATGGAAAATATCCCAATGTGCTGACATCGCTTGAATTCGAAAGGCTTACCAATGCTTCCGGCTCAACCGGAGGAAGGATCGTAACCAAATCCAACCGGTTAAATAAGAGAACAAATATAGAGGAATGGTTTTTCAGCCCGGAAGGGATACCTCCAAGAAGTGTCGCTCTGATTCACTGCGTTGGATCCAGGAATAAAAATTACAATTTGTATTGTTCGAGGGTATGTTGCATGTATTCTCTGAAATTTGCACACCTGATCAAAGAAAAAATCCCGAATGTTATTGTCTATGAATTTTATATCGACATGAGAGCGTTCGGAAAAGGCTTTGAAGAATTTGCCGAAAGGATAAAACAGGAGGGAACATTTATTATCCGTGGTCATTCGGCTTCTGTTTCGATGAATAATGGCCGGATGATTGTGCGCGGGGAAGATATTTTCAACGACAGGCTGGTTGAATTTAATGTCGATATGGTTGTACTGGCAGTGGGACTGGTGCCGTCGCCAGGCACGGAGGAATTAAGCCGAATACTGGGAATAAGCCGTGACAGAGATGGCTGGTTCTCGGAACTTGATTACAACGGAAGCCCAACGGAAACAGACAAAGGAGGCATTTATGTGGCCGGGATGTGCCAGGCCCCCAAAGATATTCCTGATACTGTTGCACAAGCATCGGCAGTGGCAGCAGGTGTGCTTCGAAGCCTCACCAGCGGTAAAGGGATCGGGCATATGAGCAGTCTGTCGTTGAGCGAAATTGAAAGCAGGGCAAAAACTATTCATGCAAATTAAGAATAAAGTTATGGCTATCAGGGTAAACCCGAGATTTATTGATGAGTTGGATCGCTACGGCGCTGAGGATGTTCAATTATGTTATCAATGCGGGGATTGTTCAACTGTGTGTCCGCATGCAGACGATATTTATAAATTTCCCCGAAAATCCATGCGCCGCCTCCAGATGGGGCTCGAAGAAAAAATCGAAACCACACTGGAACCGTGGCTTTGCTACTATTGCGGTCAGTGCTCGGAACAGTGTCCAAGGGAAGCAGACCCGGGGGAAACCATGATGAGCCTGCGAAGGTGGCTGATATCCCGTTATGATTTTACAGGCATAGCCAAACATTTTTTCAAATCAGGCACTACGGAAGTTCTTGCGATACTTACTGTTTCAATACTTACCGGATCATTTCTCCTTTACCATGGATTTTCGTTCGGAAATATAAATATCTATGACGGGGAAGGGGCATTCCTGCCAAGTTCTTTTATTCACAGGCTTGATCTTACGCTGGGTCTGGTTCTTGTACTTTTTCTTGCAGTCAACGCTTCAAGAATGTGGTATTTCACAATGATCAAGGGAATGAAAATCCCGGTTCCATGGCTGCTTTATATAAGGGAATTTTATGAGCTGCCCTGGCATTTCTTTACGCAAAAACGGTATTCGGACTGCCAGGCAAATGATGATCAAAAAATGTATATGCCCTGGATGATACACCTGGGATTGATGCTGGGGTATGTCACCATGTTGGTGCTGGTTATGGTCTTTATTGAAGAACTTCAGTCAGGACCCGCTATTCAGTGGTCTGTCCATATTTTCGGATACCTCGCTACGGTAGGTTTGCTGACCGGAACTGTTTATTTTATCAGGAACAGGATCAATAAGAGCTACATCCAATATAAAAAATCCCACAGTACCGATTGGGTATTTGTGAGTTTGTTATTCCTGATTGTAATAACCGGGATCCTTCAGCATATATTTCATCGTTCCGGAATTTACGATTGGGCAAATATCAGCTACGTTATCCACCTGATGTTTGTTATTCCCTGGCTCCTCAGGATGCCATTCAGTAAGTGGTCGCACCTGATTTACCGGCCGTTAGCCATGTATTTTACGGGTATTCAAAGGGCAGCTTATCTCAGACATGAGCTTATTACCAGCCGCCTTTCAGTAACCATCAAATAATAACTAGCCATATGAAAAATTGTCGAATCGGGGTTTATGTCTGTATGTGCGGGACAAATATTGCTAAGATTGTTGATGTGGAAGCTGTGGCAAAATATGCATCCGGCCTGCCAAATGTAGTGCTTGCAAAAACTTATAAGTATATGTGTTCCAATCCAGGGCAGGAAATGATAGTTCAGGATATCCGGGAAAACCAGCTAAACAGGGTCGTTGTTGCGGCGTGCAGTCCGAATATGCATGAACGAACATTCCGGGCTGCTTTACGTTCCGCAGGTCTCAACCAGTATTTGCTTGAAATGGCCAATATCCGGGAACAATGCAGTTGG
>DATDPY010000395.1:0-9032 GCA_035292565.1 Cyclobacteriaceae bacterium
GAACGATGGAGCCATATATCTCAGAAAATCCAATGACATGAAGAACTGGGGCGCATCCAAAATCGTATCTCACGGGGGCAGCCCGGGAACAGGACAATTATGGATGGCTGAATGCCCGCAGGTAATTCCTTATGAAGGAAAATATTATCTCTTCAGGACCTATTCCTACGGAAAATATGAAAACGGCATTCAGACCGAGGAACCTAAAACCAATGTTTACTGTTCAGTTGATCCGGAAAATTTCGGAATAAATACAGATTCATTTCTGGTAACCCGGCTTGCCGTTGCCGCACCGGAAATCGTTTATTATAATGGAGAGTGGTACATTGCTGCCCTGATGCCGGATTTGCAAGGGATAAGGATATCGAAGATGGAATGGGTGGCTGAGGAGTGAGATTGAATATGTTCCACAGAGTTTCACAGAGGATATACAGAAGGCTACCGAGAGTATTCTCTGTATAACCCCGCCTGCCAAACCTTGACCTAAAGTCGTCGAAGGGATTTGGGATTACTCTGTATAACTCTTTGTAATAACCCTCCGACTCCATTGTATAATTCACGCTATATATTAAATTGGCAGGTTAAGTTTTAGAGTAATCTAAAAATTCACCGCACCATGAACCTGATGAACCGCAGGACATTTATACGCAATTCCGGGATTGCAGCAGGAACCGGTATTATTTTACCTGCCCTGTCTCTTGGAAAACCGTTCATTCCGGAAAAAAAATATTCCCTTGATACCTGGGAAGATATCCGTTCCCAGTTCGAGATCAATCCCGACCGGATCCATATGGCCCAGATGCTGTTTGCCACACATCCGAAACCGGTGAGGGATGCCATTGAGCGGCACAGGAATGGTCTCGATGAAAACCCTGTAGAATACCTTGAAGAAAGACTTTTCACCCAGGACAACGTGACCCGGCAGGCAGTGGCAAAATACCTGGAATGCCTTCCCGAAGAAATTGCCCTGACCGACAGTACAACCATGGCGCTTGCCACACTTTACGGCGGGTTAAAACTGAAACCAGGCGATGAGATCCTGACAACCACCCACGATCATTACTCCACTGAAAAATCTTTGGAGTACAATGCAAAGCGGCATGGAGCAACCCTGAACAGGGTCCCGCTTTACAAAGATCCCTTTACTGCATCTGAAGATGAAATCGTATCTGCACTTGTGAAGGCGGTGAATCCCTCTACCCGGATAGTGGCGGTTACCTGGGTTCATTCCAGCACCGGGGTAAAACTGCCTTTAAAGCAAATGTCAGATGCAATCAGGAAAATCAACGCCGGCCGGGACGAGGACCACCGGATTTATTTTTGCGTCGACGGGGTTCATGGGTTCGGCATCGAGGATGTGACGATGGATAACCTGGGTTGCGATTTTTTCGCGGCCGGCACGCATAAATGGCTTTTCGGCCCGAGGGGGACCGGTATTCTCTGGGGAAAAAAGGAAGCCTGGAAAATGATGATGCCCACGATTCCCTCATTCGGTTATGCCTCATACGGTAACTGGCTTGGTCTGGTACCTGAAGACCAGTTGAATTTCGGGGACTGGGTTTCCCCCGGGGGATTTCACAGCTATGAATATCGCTGGGCGCTGAAGGAAGCTTTTGAGTTTCACTTGAATATCGGCAAAAGCAGGATACAGGAACGAACGCGTCAGCTGAATTCGATGCTCAAGGAAGGATTGTTGTCGCTTAAAAATATAAAACCACATACTCCTCTCAGCCCAACATTATCTGCGGGAATCAACTGCTTCGAAGTGGATGGTATCAAGCCGGAGGATGTGGTGAAGAAGCTTCTGGAGAAAAAGATTATATCAAGCTCCGCGCCTTACCGGGTTGTTTATGTCCGACTTACGCCTTCGATTATCAACTCCGAGAAAGATGTGGAGATTTGCATCAGGGAATTGGGGAATTTGAAGGCCTGAGTACAAACCTCCCGTCTGACGGTTTGAACCGTCTGACGGGTATGTTAAAAATCAATTATTCAGATTTTAAATTCTCCACCGGATTTTGTCTCGAAGCGCGTAATGTTTGGGTAACGATTGTCAGCAATCCCAGCAAAATGATGATCAGTGTTCCGGCCAGGACCTTGCCAATCCCGAATTCCACACGGTTGGGAAATTTCTGAAGCCAGAAATTATTCACAAAATAAGATAAGGGAGCTCCAAGGAAGACAGCAATAACGAGGATCTTTATAAATTCCCGCGACAGCAACATGGCTATGCTCAAATCAAGTGCGCCGAGAACTTTCCGGATGGCCACTTCCCTGGAACGGCGTTCAACCGTGTAATTAGCCATTCCCAGTAATCCAAGACAGGCGATAGTGATGGCCAGGAATGAAACGAAACTAAGGATGGAAATCACATCGAGGATTCCGTGTGTTGTGGAAGCAAGCTGGTCATCATAAAATTCGTATCTCAGCGGATGTCCAGGATCGATATCGTTCCATTTTTCTTCCATTGCACCTATAGTTGTCATCGTATTCCCGGGTGAAATCTTAATATTCAGGTACTGAAAATTTGTCGGATGATAACAAACCACCAGCGGGCGGATCTCATCCCTGTTGATCGGCATGTCATACCTAAAATCGTTTACTACGCCGATCACTTCCATGGGATCGCTATCCCATTTTGATTCTAAAACAATTCCTATGATTTGTTCGGGATCCTTGTACCCAAGTTCATGTACTGCCGCTTTATTCACCAGCACATACGAACTTTTCAGACCCGTATCATCAGGCAGATTTCTTCCTGCTACAAGGGGAATACCGAGGTTCGGCATAAAATTTTCATCCGCATTCAATAACCTGAATTCCTTATATTCTTCGTTACTTCCCATCGTCCGTAAAGAAGTGCCATTTGATGTTCCTCCAGCGGGAATAACATCGCTGGCGGAAACCAAGGTTACCCCAGGGACGGATTTCAATTCATTCACAGCCTTTTCATAATCATATCCCTGTAATTCGACGTTGATTATATTTTTTGATTCGAATCCATAATCGAATTTCATAAAATGCCTGAACTGTTTTCCTACCAGGATGGAAGTCACGATAAAGAAAAGGGAAATAACAAATTGCATAACATTGAGCACCTTGCGCATCCGGGGCATACCTTCCCTGACGTGAACCGAGTGTGTGAGGGCCCTGATGGGCTGGTGTCTGGACATATAAATGGCCGGGTAGAATCCAGCAAGCAGGCCGATGAGTATGGCAAATCCGGTGAATACAAGATAAACCTGTGGAGAATCTGGCAGTTCAAAATTCAGGAATTGATTCAACCAGAGACGCAGGAAGCCCTCTCTGAGCAAGAAAAGAATTCCTGTCGCCAGAACAAGTGCAAAAAGCGCAGTGATAACGGATTCACTCATGAACTGGTAAATCAAGGCTGTCCGGTTGGCTCCCGTAATTTTTCTCACCCCTATCTCCTTTACCCGGGTCAGGGCACGTGCGATGGATAAGTTTATATAATTAAGGCAGGCTGAAAACATGATGATAATGGCAAGAATCGAGAGAAAATAATAACCCACCCCTGGAAGCCTGTTATTGGTATCATTGTTATACAAACCCATTTGAATATTCTTTAATGGCTGAGCCCTCATGGTGAATCCTTTGGTGTCTTCGTTTTCAAGGTGAGCATATTGATCATTTGCGAGGTCCTCTAAAGCCAGGTCCAGATCTTTCCCGGTTTTGCCTTTGATCGCCAGGACATAAGTATACGTCCTCCAGTAATACGTCCAGTCATTCGTCCGGTCAGGGAACTTCTTTTCCGCATAAAGTGAGGGAAGGGTCGATTCGGATACAAGAACATCGAATTCAAGATGTGATTTGTATTTTGCCATGTCAATGACACCTGTTACAGTAAAACTTCCCCAGGGAACAGAACCATCTCCGGCAGTATCTTTTTCTGCCCGGATTTCAGGTTCCCGGTCAGAAAAATCAAGTATTTTGCCAACCGGATTTTCGCTTCCAAATATCCTCTCGGCAATTTCACGGGAAATGACCATGGAACGGGGCAATTGCAGGGCAGTACGATTATTTCCTTCTTCCAGGTCAAAACTGAATATGTTAAAGAACTGGGGCTCGGCAAAATAACCCCGGATCTCCGTTAGTTTTTGATGGTAAGCGACCTCCCCGCTTATTCCCGGGGTAAGGTGAGTGCATACTTCAACTTCAGGGTACCTTTCCGTAAATGCTGCCGCAAGAGGGAATGGCGAAGTCGCATAGTCATTGCGAGAATTTTCAGTGTCCGAAAGTATCCTGAAGATCCGGTCCTTCTTCAGGTGAAACGCATCATAGCGATTTTGGTCGGCCAGCATTAGAATGATGAGCATGCATACCGACATGGCAACGGCCAGGCCGAAAATATTAATGAAGGAAAAAGCCTTGTACTTCAGAATATTTCTTATGCTGATCTTAAAATAATTTCTGAACATGTCGAATGGGTTTTGTACTGTTATTGAATTTTCAGGTTTAATGATCCCCGGCCTGAAAAGTAGGAGGACATCGATGATAAATTTTATATCTGCCTTTCTTTTACCTGATTTTTCCTGTCTTTCATAATACAATTCCATCAGATCGCCTTCGATATAATTCTTCAGGTCCGGGTGGCAGAACCAGCGGAAGAAGCGGAGAAAGTATTTAGGTGGCTGCCCTGTTTTAGATGAATAGTGTTCCATTTTTATACTATCTTTACGGTTAATCCTTCCTTTACAATGGAACAGGATGAATTAATTAAGCGTGTCACTGTGAACCCCGCTATTTTCGGGGGTAAACCCATCATCCGCGGCAGGCGACTTGCCGTTGAGCATGTTCTTGGAATGTTGGCAGCAGGCGACAGTCCCGAAGTAATTTTAAAGGGATTTGATTGGATGGAAATAGAAGATATCCGGGCATGTTTATTATACGCCCATAAATTAGTCAGCCACGAACGAATCGAACTTTTGCCTTCAAAGTAATGATTAAAGCGAAAGTTCTTCTTGACAGCAGCAACTGGTCTGGCGCTAAGAAGGAACCTACCGATGCCGGCTATGATGTGAAAGGGGTTGGTGATTTTATTGAAGATCCTGGTGATGAAATTGTTATCGAACTTGCATTTACGGAACATCGAATCTTGATAACATTGGATAAAGACTTTGGAGAACTGGCAATATTTAAAGGTAAACCGCATCGGGGAATAATCCGCATCGTAGATTTCTCCGCACTTCATCACGGACAAATCAGTCTCAGCATTCTTGATAAGTATGCTTCTGAGTTGGATCATCATGCTGTCATTACAGCTGAAAGGGATCGTGTTCGCATTCGGGTTGCCGAATATTAATTTCATACAGATCGGTAATAAACTTTATTTCAGTTCTTCTATTTCAAATTTCTCCAGCAGCCCTTATACAACTTCATCAAATCCCTTTCGATGTAATATTTCAGCTCCGGGTGGTAGAACCACCGGAAAAAGCGAATAAATAACCGCGGGGGAGTTGGCTGAACATCTCTCATTATCTTTTCTATTCAGATCTCAGGCTGTTCACGGGATTTGTGTTCGCCGCCCGGAGAGCCTGGTAGCTTACCGTAAAAAGCGTAATCAATAATGCGCCGGCCGTTGTTAATGCGAATATCCACCATGAAATTTCAGTGCGGTAAGGATAGCCTGTTAGCCATCGATGAAGAATATACCAGGCCAGGGGAATGGCAATCAAACACGAAATCCCGACAAGTAAAACGAAATCCTTCGACAGTAACTGCCAAATACCCCTGACCGTCGCCCCCAGCACCTTCCTGATCCCGATCTCCTTGGTGCGCTGCTCGGCCACATAAGAAATCAACCCGAACAAACCGAGACATGAAATAAAAACAGCGAGAGTTGAAAAGATACCCGATAATGTTCCAATCCGTTCTTCCTGGCTGAACTTTTGGGCATATTCTTCATCGACAAATTTGTAGTCGAACAGGGCGGACGGCACAACAGTATCAAATAGCGCCTTGATCCGTGTCAGCGATTCATGCGTACTCATTGCCGGATTTATCCGGATATGTATTAGTGCTTTTGCATTGGCGCTATAAAAGAATATTGCCGGCTGAACCGGTTGATAGGGCGACTCCATGACGATATCCTGTACAACGCCGATAATCGTCTGCGAATAGTCGAAATTCCCGAATTCATCCACATTAATAAATTCCTGACCAACCGGGTCTTCCATGCCCATGTACTTAGCCGCTGCCTCATTAATGATAATCGAGGATATCGTATCACCTGAAATTTCAGGCGAGAAATCCCGGCCTGCCACAATTTCCCACCTCACCGTCTTTCCGAATTCGGGAGATACGCTGCAAGTAACAAATTCGGCATCCAGATCAGGGTCCTTGCCCTGCCATTGATAGCCCCCTGTAATATTGTTGATGCGAGTCATGGCGCTGGAAGATGTCGCCACATTGGTCACGTTTCCCGAATTGAGCATCTCCGTTTTCAAAGTATTAAATTTTTCTGCATACGCCGGATCATTCAGGGGAACGGAAATCAATCCCTGCCTCGAATACCCAACAGGCCGGTTCTGTGCAAACTGAACCTGCTTGTAAACAACCAGGGTGCCGATGATAAGCACTACAGATACGGAGAACTGAACCACCACCAGAACCTGGCGGGAAAAAGCATTGAACCGCCCGATCCTGATCACTCCCTTCAATACTTTCACAGGCTGGAATGACGACAGGTAAAATGACGGGTACAATCCTGCCAGTAAACCTGTAAGGAGAATGAATCCCAGGGCCATCAGCCAGAATTTGGGATTACTAAATGGCAGAGCTATATTCTTACCGGCAATCGCATTGAAGCCATTGTGCAGCAAGGTCAACATGATCAGCGATATGGCAAACGCAACCAGGACGATCAGGTAAGATTCGGTCAGAAATTGAAAGACAAGCTGGCCATTCATCGAACCCATCGTCTTCCGCACACCGACCTCGCGGGCCCGCCGTACCGAACGTGCGGTGGTCAGGTTTACAAAGTTGATGCAGGCGAGCAGGAGCACAAAGGCACCGACAATTCCGAACAGCCTTACAAAAGTGATACGCCCGCCGGCCGGTTGTCCGTTTTTGAATTCAGAATAAAGATGCCACGTGCTCATCGGTACCACCTGTACAAAAGGCTCATCGGATTCGATGGTTTTGTAAAAGTCCTGCGGCATGTTTTTCGCATAAAAATCGTGGATGCCCACATTAGCCTCTTCCTTGCTGATATCTGGCTTCAACTGAACATAAACATTGACGAAATGATTGTCCCAGTCGTTCTCCCGGTTATTGACCCAGGTTTTTAATGACATCAGCAGCGTCCAGGGCGCGAAAAACTGTATATCGCTGAATTTGCTATTCGCAGGAATATCATCGTACACTCCTGTCACTTTAGCTTCAACTTTGTTATCAATCCGCAGGACCTTGTTCACCGGATCTCCGTCGCCAAAGAAGGCTTTAGCCAGTGATTTCGACAGAATGATGGAATGGGTATCATCCAGACTGTGATAGGAGCCATTCAGCATTTTTAACGAAAGCATCTCCGGTCCGCCCTCTTCTATGAATTGTCCTTTGCGCCCGAGCTTCCTGTCATCGGTGGAAAGGGTAAAATCTTCTCCTGTCCACCACGCGAGCAGCACACGGTCAAAGTATTGAGCATAATGGTTTTGAAGCGCAGCGGCCACCGGGTACTGCATCGCATAACCGCCTTCAATGGTATGCGCTTGTTGGTTGATGCCGCCTTGCCATACCTGGGCGATTTGTTTATAATTCTTATGACTGGTATTGAAAGACAGCTCATCATAAATCCATAATCCAATTAATATTGCGACGGTCATGCCGGCAGTAAGCCCGGCCACATTCAGGAAGGAATACATTTTACGTTTCACCATATTCCTCCAGGCGATTTTCAGATAATTACTGAACATATCATATTGGTTTAAATGGTAATTCGATGTTGGCCGGACGATGCCCGGCCTGAAAAGCAGCAGAACGTCACATATGAATTTCAGATCTGCTTTTAATTTTCCGGAATCTCTCACCCGTTCCCGGTATAATTCCATCAAATCCCCTTCGATATAATCACGCAGCTCCGGGTGACAAAACCAGCGGAAGAAATAGAGGAAAAATTTCGGAGGCGCGGGTTTATTCATGTTTCAGAGTTTCCACAGGATTGATCATGGCTGTTTTCAAGACCTGGATGCATATGGTACCGGCAGCAACAAACAATACGATCAATACCGGAAGCATGAACAAAGCCAGGCCCGGACGGATGCGGTAAGCATAGGCTTCCAGCCATTGATTCATACTGTAATAAGACACCGGCAATGAAAGAACAGCCGCAATGAACACCAGCTTCACAAAATCTGCCGACAGGATGGAGATGATATTTGTGACCGAGGCTCCGAATACTTTCCGGATCCCGATTTCCTTCATGCGGATGACCACCGTATAGTAGGACAAGCCGATCAGACCGAGACAGGCCACGATGACAGCGAGAACGGTAAAGATACTCACCACCCTCCTGAAACGTTTTTCATCATTATACTGGTTGTTGTAACGGTCTTCCAGGAAAGTATATTCAAATGAATTCCCGGGGAAAAACTCTTTGTAGATTCTTTCCGCCTTGGATATCACGTTGGGAATGTCGGAAGAGTTGACCCTGACCGAGATCGGGGAAAAAGTGCTGTACGACGGCCGGAAGACGATCGGCTCCATAGGTTTTTGAAGCGCTTCCTGATGGTAATCCTGTACGACGCCTATAATGGTCCAACTGCGTGTATCATCGTCTCCCTGCAGTATGTTATGGCCAATCGCCTCCTGCGGATCCGTAAAACCAAAGAGTTTCAGGGCATTTCGGTTGATGATGATCGGGTTCAGTTTGATGAAATCCGGATGATGATCGGTGGGTTCGAATGCACGGCCCGCCAGCAATTTTACTTCCATGGTTTTAAAATAATCGTAATCCACGCCCACCTGGCTCACGGTGTAATGCCTGTCGTCACCCTTCCCTTCGATCCTGAGGTTAA
>DATDPY010000396.1:0-5903 GCA_035292565.1 Cyclobacteriaceae bacterium
TGGACGGGAACGGCCGCTGGGCAAAGAAAAAGGGCGCGATCAGGGTATATGGACATCAAAATGCCATTAAATCGGTAAAAGACATTACGGAAGGCTGTGCGGAACTGGGTATCAGGTTCCTGACATTATATGCATTCTCGACGGAAAACTGGGCCCGGCCAAAAGAGGAAGTAGACAACCTCATGCGGCTTCTGGTCACAACGATCAGGAACGAGACGAAAACGCTGATGAAAAACAATGTCAGGCTATTGTCAATCGGCGACATTCAAAGCCTCCCTGTCCAATGCCAGGCTGAACTGGCCGAGGCCATCGATATCACGGGGGGGAATATGGGACTTCGACTGGTCCTGGCGCTCAGTTATTCAGGCCGGTGGGATATCATACAGGGGATAAGGCAGTTGATAACGGATGTCCGTAATAACAGGGTAACTGAGCAAGAAATCAACCCCGATCTTTTTACCCATTATTTAAGCACTGCCGGCATTCCTGATCCGGAACTGCTGATCAGGACGAGCGGGGAGATGAGGATCAGCAATTTTCTATTATGGCAGATTGCATATACGGAGATATATATAACCGAAACCCTCTGGCCGGATTTTCGGAAGGAAAACCTGTATGAGGCTATCATTTCATATCAAAAAAGAGAGCGAAGGTTTGGCAAGATCAGCGAACAGTCCAACCTTTAATTTTATGTCCAGGCACACTATCCTTTTTGCATTATTTTTTATAAGCCAGGCCATTCTCGCCCAGGTCCGCCCGGGAAATGAAAATGCCCGTCCTGATGAAATTAACATGGACTACAGGAATCCGAGGGAATATGAGATCGCGGAGATCACCGTCACCGGATCGCGATACCTCGACAAGAATGCCCTTATCTCTATTTCCGCGCTGAAGGTGGGCGACAAGATTAAGATCCCCGGAGATGCAATCAGCAATGCCATCCGCAAGCTCTGGAAGACAGGTATAACCGGCGACGTGGCGCTGTATGCAACAAAGATCGAAGGAAACAAGGTATACCTTAACATCGATTTGTCTGAACGCCCCAGGCTGACGAGGATCAGCTATGAGGGTGTTCCGAAGGCCACACAAAGCGAGCTCAATGACAAAATCAAACTGATCAAGGGAAAAACCCTTACCGATGTTACGATTAAAAATACCGAGCTGGCCGTTAAAAAATATTTTGTTGACAAGGGTTTCCTGAATACCGAGGTAAAAATAATAGCCAAGGAAGACACGCTGGTTTCCAATGGCGTGGGGATCACCATCCAGATCAACAAGAATCAGAAGGTCAAGATCGAAACAATCAATTATATAGGAAATAACGTATTCCCCGATTCCAAGCTATCGGCCAAAATGAAGAAAACCAACGAATATCTCCGGTTCCATGTGGTCAGCGATATCCTGCATAAGATTTTCACCCCCAATAAGGAAAAAATCAAAAACTCAGTTGTTGCTTCTTATCCCGCCGACTGGAGAGATGTCAAAGATTACTTGTTCAGGAATATTAAGCTCAACATCTTCGGCACTTCTAAATTCCTGAAGAATGAATATGAGAATGATAAGAAGAATATCATCAATTATTACAATTCCAAGGGTTACCGCGATGCCGTTATCCTCCGTGATTCGGTATACAATATTGGGAATAATAAAATGAACGTCGATATACATATCGACGAAGGGATCAAATATTATTTCAGGGATATTATATGGACAGGTAATTTCGTTTACGAAGAAGGAATCCTGAACGAAGTGCTTGGCGTTAAAAAAGGCGATGTATATGATATGGAGCTGATCAACAAGAAGCTCTCCTTTAATCCAAACGGAACCGATATCAGCGCCCTGTATATGGATTATGGTTATCTCGCTTTTACCTGCCGGCCGATCGAGCTGGAAATCGATGGCGATTCGATCGATGTAGAGATGAGAATATCTGAAGGCAAACAATTCGACATCGATGAGATCATCGTAAAAGGAAACGACCGGACAAGCGACCATGTGATCAGGAGGGAGATCCGCACCCTTCCAGGGCAGAAGTTCAGCAGGAGCGACCTGATCAGGACACAAAGGGAGCTTGCCCAGATGGGATATTTCGACCCGGAGAAGATCGAGATCAATCCCATTCCTGATTTCCCCAAAGGCAAGGTTGACATCGAATACACCCTTGTTGAAAGGCCCAGCGACCAGATCGAACTATCGGGAGGATGGGGCGGTTATTATGGATTTGTTGGTACGCTCGGGGTTGTATTCAATAATTTTTCACTGAAAAGCATTCCTGACATCAAAAAATGGAGACCGCTGCCTGTAGGCGACGGCCAGAGGCTGGCGCTGAGAGCCCAGGCAAACGGAAGGGCTTTTCAGAGTTATTCATTTTCATTTTCCGATCCATGGCTTGGGGGGAATAAGCCGAACACTTTCACCGTTGCACTGCAGCGTTCGGTACAAAGGACCGATTACCTCTTCAGGAGCACCGACGTGGGCTGGCTAAAGGTAAGCGGGATCACCCTGAGCCTTGGCAGGAGGGTGCGCTGGCCCGATGACTATTTTACGCTTTCCAATTCCCTGAGTTACTTCATATATGATATAAAGGATTACCCGTACAATTTCGGATTCTCGACCGGGCGATCGAACAGCGTTGCATTCAATACAACCCTGGCGAGGAACAGTATCGATGCACCTATGTTCCCGCGAACAGGGTCCTCCGTTTCCCTGAGTATCAGCGCCACTCCACCGTATTCAATATGGAGAGACATCGACTTTAAAACTGCAGAAAAATCCGAAATCTACAAATGGGTGGAATATCATAAATGGATGTTTGATGCTTCATTTTTCATGAAGGTAGCGGGGAACCTCGTTGCCCATACCAGGGCGCATTTCGGCTATATCGGCGACTACGGGGTCCCTGCCGGCCCCTTTGAAAGATTTATCCTCGGAGGCAGCGGAATGTCCGGAGCAGGTATGGATACTTACGTCCTGGGCAAGGAGGTTATAGGATTGCGCGGTTATGACGAACGCGACCTTATGCCTTCCGACAACGAGGGTATTACCGGAGGTCTGGCATACAATAAATTTGTATTTGAACTGCGATACCCGGTTTCGCTGAACCCCTCGGCCACGATCTATGTGTTAAGCTTCCTCGAAGGAGGGAATAACTGGAACCAATATTCCAAAATTAATCCCTTCAAACTTTACCGTTCAGCCGGGATCGGAGCACGGGTGTTTATGCCCGCATTCGGCCTGCTGGGTATCGACTGGGGCTACGGCTTCGACACCCTGCCCGGCGAAACTTCTCCCCATGGATCGCAATTTACTTTCAGCATCGGCCAACAATTCAGATAATATGATCCGGAGCGTACTCATAACTTTTTTAATTATTACCGGTATCTTACCCGCCGCCTTCGGGCAAAAGTGGGGCTATATCGATACTGAATTTATCCTGAGCAAGATCCCGGAATTCAAACAGGCACAGGAAGAGATCAATACGTTGTCTTTGAGCTGGCAACAGGAAATTGACAATATGTATAAGGAAATCGAAGATATGTACAGCCGGCTCAAGGCCGAGGAAGTACTGCTGACCGATGCCATGAAAGCGGAACGCCAGGAAAGTATCAGGCAAAGAGAAGAAGAGGTGAAGGAATACAACAAGAAGGTTTTTGGATTTGAAGGCCTGTTATTTCTGAAGAAAAAGGAATTGATCAAACCCATCCAGGACAAGGTATTCGAGGCTGTCGAAAAAGTAGCCAAGCAAAACAGGCTGCAGGCAGTATTCGATAAATCCGGCCAACTTGTCCTGATCTATACGGATCCGATCCATGACTATACGGATTATGTGCTGGAAGAGCTCGGATTGGGAGACCAGAACGATTCGATTACCAATACTAATTAATTTCAATATGAGGATCAGATTTTTATTTCTTACTGCAATCATCATCGGTTCTTTTATTCAAGTCAATGCCCAAGATTCGTCGTTGAAAATAGGCTATACGAATACCGATTACATATTAAGCCTGATGCCGGAGGCCAAGGAAATCAATGCTGAACTTTCTTCCTATCAAAAGCAGCTTGAGACCCAGCTTCAATCCAAATACCAGGAGTTCCAGGATAAGCTGACGGACTACCAGCAGAAGGCCAGCACGGGAGAGATGATCCCCGAAGTAATGCGGGACAAGGAAGCCGAGCTAAATACGCTCAGGCAGTCCATCGAAAAATTCCGGACAGACGCCGATGAATCGATCCAGAAGAAACAGGCCGAACTATTGCAGCCTGCATACGATAAAATCCAGAAGGCTATCAATTCAGTTGCCAAGGATAACGGCTACTCGCATGTTTTCAGCAGCGATGCGGGCGTATACCCGATCCTGCTGTTCGTGAGGGATCAGGATAATATTACAGACCTGATATTGGTAAACCTCGGGATTGATCCCCCTGCCCGGGATGATTCTGTCAGCCAGGAATAAATTTCATTGGTTGCCGGAAGGATGGCCGGGAACTGATCACAAATCCTGATGGAAAGACCCCCATTTTTACAACCCGGCAGCCTTGTTGGCATAACTGCCCCGGCCAGGGCGATCAAACAGGAATACGTCGACCATGCAGCGAAGATCATAGAAAGCTGGGGCTTTGGCGTCCGGCTATCGTCCAATGTCGGTAAATCCCATTTCCAGTATGCCGGCAATGACGAAGACAGGTTGCAGGCGTTGCAGGAAATGCTGGATGACCATGATATCAGGGCGATCCTCTGCGCGAGGGGCGGATACGGCACCGACCGGATCGTGGACCAGGTATCGCTTGATAAATTCAGGGGATCGCCGAAATGGATCATCGGTTTCAGTGACATTACATCCCTGTTGTTAAAGATCCATAAATCCGGCTTTGAATGCATACACGGCCCTATGCCGATAAGCATGGATCCCTCAGACCAGGAATCCCTGGCATTGTTGAAAGGAATACTCACCGGTGAAACAGAACTGCAGTACCAATTTCCTTTGCATTCGTTAAATGTACGGGGCAGGTCTGCTGGAATGATCATCGGCGGGAACATAACCCTGATTAACGACAATACCGGAACAATCAATGAAGTTGATACGAAAAACAAGATCCTTTTCCTTGAAGAAACCGATGAATACCTGTACCGGATTGACCGGATGATGGTCCAGTTAAAAAGAACCGGGAAACTCCAGGACCTAGCCGGCCTGATTGTGGGCCATATGACCAAAATGAAGGACGATGAAATTCCTTTTGGGAAAAACGCAATGGAAATCATATATGAGCATGTTTCCGGTTATGGATATCCGGTCTGTTTTGGCGCGCCCCTGGGGCATGATCACCCGAATTTCCCGATCCCGGTAGGCAGGGAATGCGTATTCAGGGTAACGGGCGAGGCGGTGACATTATCCTTCAAAAAATAAATCCTGCCAGCAGCCCTGCAACAATCAGAAGTGGCGGCGGAATCCGCGTGAAGAGCAGGAGAAAAGTGCCGGATACGAACAGGAGATTGATGACATTAAATTCGATAGGCTTAAAGAGTATATAGGCGGCCCCAATAATCAGCCCGGCGCTGCATGCCGTAATTCCCTCAAGCGATGCCCTTATGATCCTGTAAGGTTTGAGACTTTCCCAGAACCTGCTCAGGAAAAATACGAGGAAGGTGCCGGGAAGAAATATGCCGGCTGAAGCCAGCACAGCCCCAAGGATCTCGCCTCCGATCCCGTAATCCCTCATCGACAGGGCCCCGACATAGGCACAAAATGAAAACACGGGTCCGGGAACTGCCTGGGTAAATGCCAATCCTGCAAGGAACTCCTCTGAGCTCAGGTAATTTTTTAGCTCCACGAACTCCGAATACATGAGCGGCACAAGAATATGCCCACCTCCGAAAACGATACTCCCGGTGCGGTAAAAATTCT
>DATDPY010000397.1:0-7417 GCA_035292565.1 Cyclobacteriaceae bacterium
ATCTACGGCCTCTCGGGTATTGCCCTGAACCATATCGACGACTGGGACCCAAGCTATATAATCAGGAATGAAAAAATAGCGGTTGATCCGGGATGGGTTCATACGCAAATGTCGAGGGAAGAAGTAAAAGGCCTGATCAAAAAACTGGACATTGGTGAGCCGTTAAAAGATTTTTATTATCCCGATATCAAGACCTTGAAGATCTTTGTGAAAGGCGGTTCGGTTACCATCAGTCTCGACGGGAATGTCGGAACTTACGAGAGTGTGAAAAGAAGGCAGGTTTTCTTCCAGGTCAATTACTTGCATTATAATAATCCTAAATTCCTCTGGACTTACTTTGCCGATATTTTCGGCGGCGCATTAATCTTTATGGCCTGCACAGGAATATTCGTACTCCAGGGAAAAAGGGGATTACCCGGCAGGGGAAAATGGTTCGTTGCAGCAGGGCTGGTGATTCCCCTGATTTTTTTGCTCCTGTATCTTTGAAAAACATCAGGGTTCTCTTCCATTTAAGAACGATCATCTAGTCACTCACATACTGTTCACTGTTCACTGTTCACTGCTCACGCCTTTTCTTCCCCTCTACCTCACCAAATCCGTAGCCATAACCGGCTCTTTTTCCTTAATAACGGTCTGAGTACTCAGCCATATGGTATAAATGCCAATGATCGTACCCACCGGGAAAAAAACAAGGTAAACAATGCCGATAATCAGCGAAAAAGGCTTTGACCACTCTTTTTCTTTCAAAATTCCGATCCCTGTTACGAGGGCCGGTACGGATACTACCAGGAGAACGATCCCGATCATTTTGCTCAAAATGGCAATAAAGTCCACAATTTCCGGCTCGTCAAGAAATGCATATATGATATTCATTGCGGCTATAAGCGAAAGCGCCGCAAAAATATTCATGGCCGAATAAGCGATGATCAATGCGCCGAGAATCTTCTGGTGAGTTTTGTAGATGTTGTCTTTCATAGTAATTTTTTTTGCCCTGACCTATTCTTTTGTTACGTTGTTCGATCCCGAACCATGGATGTTCAGCCTTTGCGGATCCCCCCTGTACTGGATTCTCCCGAAACCCGAAGCATCGGCTTCGAGTTCATCTGTGGCATTCACCTTGGCGCTGGAGGCCCCTGAAATTTCCACCTCTACATGATTAGCTTCAAAATCGAAGGCATTTACGGTTGATGCTCCGGTAGCCTTCACATTAAGATTTTCCCCATCCCCGCTTAAAGTGATCTTTGAAGCCCCCTCAACCTCAATAGTAATGCTATTAATCCTGGCATCCACATTGGCATTCGATGCTCCGGTCAGGTCCATATCGAGGTAATCCTGGTCGAATCCCTTCACCGAAGCTTTGGCGGCCCCGTTCAGTCGCAAATGTTCCACCTCGGGCATGGCAATATTTACCGTGATCTCCTTTCGGTTCCTGTTCAGTCCGGAAAACCGGTCTTCAAGTTCTATGATCAACTCCTCTCCGTCGACCCGCATCTCCACATCGTCTACATCTTCATGGCGACCGCTGGCTATTACCTTGAAGTCATGCGACCTCACGATGTTCAGGCTGAATATTCCGCCTGCGTTTACAGAATTAAAATCTTCGAGGTTGAATTCCTGGTTATATCCTTCCAGGTCGAAATCATCTGAGCTGTTATCTTCTTCCGGCTGCTCCTCGCAGGTAAGGCACTTCAGGCCGTCCCTCCCGAATGTCCAGGTATTCCCTTCCATCTGCGAGACGGAATAGCTGGCCGAGTAGATGGTGCTGCGCAGGATGTATTTCAATTCCTCTTCCATAGTGAATTTTTTTTCATATGGAATATACAATACCATTTCCAGCGACTGCCCCCGGAAACTCGCCCCTTCCCTGAAGCTGATGTTTGAATCGAATGTAAGGATAGAATCATCCCTGATGATATTATATTCAACCATCCTGGCATTCTCGATCGCATCCGCCCTTGAGCTCCCCCGGGATTCAAACCTTTTCTCCAGCCTTACAGTCGAATCGCTGTAACCCCGCAGTCTGAGTGTGGCCATTTCATAATCATCCATGCTGGTTTGGTGAAGCTTCATCACGATCGTCTTGTTCCCGAAATCATAATCCTCTACTTCCGTCAAAGTCCCCTCCTTGCTGAAATCGACTATGAGCCTGGGTACGGTAATGGCCAGGACCACCAGGCAGATAATCCACAGGGCAAACAGGCCCCAACCCACTTTTGCATTCAACATCAGTTGTTTGGTAATTATCGATAGTCCAAGGATGACCAGGAAAATCGCAGGAATAAGCCCGGCGAAGAATACGGCTGCAAACAGCAAGGCCGGTATTCCCTGGGTAAGAACCTCCAGCGGAAAGTTGGGAGATTGGATCCAATGAGAGCCGGTGAATATTCCCAGGGCAACGCCGCCCATGATAATCAGGGCAACAATTAACGACATGGCTGTGAGGACCAGGATCAGACCGAAGGCTACCCTGATTGCTTCAACCAGGAAGTTGAGGAATGGGCCCAGGGCTTTCGAAAGAAACTCGATGATGGACGCGATCAGCCGGAATGGGAAGAGGAGTATCTTAACCCATATCGATTCTCCCTGGCTATCTTCCACCTTCAGGCTTTTCTTAATATTCGTTTCGATATTCCTGAGCGTAACGGGCTCCCCCTGCATCTCCATTTTATCGGTGATGGTTGTTGCTTCCGGAAGGATGATCCACAAAATGATATACAGGATAAGCCCGGTGCCGCCGAAGAATATCAGGATGATGAACAGCAGTCTGATAATAACCACGTCGATCGCAAAATAAGCCGCAATACCGGAAGCTACGCCACCCAATACCTTTCCATCGGGATTGCGGTACATCTTTTTATACCTGCGGTCGTCGGAAATATCGTAGGACCCTGGAATAATAATCCACAAGATTATATAAGTAACAACCAGGATCGGCGCAATCGCCGGTAATACCCAGACTCCAAAAAAGAACAGAAGAAATACAAGCCTGATCCACAGGGGATCGATGCTGAAATGATTGGCAATACCCGCAATGACACCTCCAAGGATTTTCCTCTTCTCATCGCGGTATAGTTTGCCGGGCTGACGGTAACGCGTGGCCCCAGGCTCCGGACCTGCCTGGCTGCTGCCCCCTGTTGTAGCAGGTTCTTCCTCCTCTGCCTCCACTTCCTTGAAGTCTTTGATCCCGCCCATTGTGGCGATCAGCGCCTCAACATCTTCCAGGGTAATGACCTGTTTACCCTCCTTCAGTTTACCCAGGAAAATTTCCGCGATCCTGTTCTCAATGTCAGCCGTGATCTCGGTGCTGTCATCGTAAGTTGAAAAGTATTTATGGATGGTTTCCAGGTATTCCTTTAGTTTTTCATACCCATCCTCTTCAATATGAAAAATGATCCCGCTTATATTGATGCTGATATTCTTTTTCATTTTCCTGAGTTTTTGGATTTGATATTGATGTTGGATACTTCTTTGCTGCCCTGTGAAATGATCTTGTGCGTCGATTTAATAAGGTCTCCCCAGGTTTCATCCAATTTCGCGAGAAATTCAGTGCCATCGTTCGTCAGACGGTAATATTTTCTCGGTGGACCTGAAGAAGATTCCACCCATTTGTATTCTACCAGTCCCGCCTTCCGCAGCCGGGTCAGCAGCGGATATAAAGTACCCTCAACAACGATTATCCTTGCAGACGTGAGCTCCTCGAGCATGTCCGATGCATATACCTCCCCCCGGGAAATTATATGAAGAATGCAAAACTCCAGGATGCCCTTCCTCATTTGAACTTGTGTGTTTTCAACTTTCATGGGTATCGAGTTTAATTGACCCTTAATCAATTATACGGAAGAGTACCTTGCATAGCAAAGTACTAAGTGACAAAAGTTACTGGGTAATATAAAATTCATCATAAAACCATACTAAATATTGTAAAAGTTATATTTTTAACCTGACGAGTTAATTCACCTTTTGAATAGGAAAACTTATCTTATCATAGAAATCTTTCAGGATTTAAGTTGTAACCTGCTTTCCCGAGCTTAATTTTTATTCCCAATCCGGGAATAATCTCTATTATCGGGAAATTTATCACAGGAAAACACGCCATAAATTGATAATCAATTCATTTATATGACTGGCATGGTTTTATCATTTAAACAGGTAACTAATGATAAAGACCATGAAAACTTTAAATAAAATAATGATCATAAATGATGATGAGGTTAGCAGCTACATATTCGCCCGGCTAAGCACAATTTCCGGCTTCGCAAAGAAGATTGTGAACTGTGCAACAGGAGAAATCGCCCTCGATTACCTCAGGAAACACATCACCCGGACCTCCCGTCTCCCCGAAGTTATTTTCCTTGACCTGCATTTGAGGGAAAGAGGAGGCTGGGGGTTTATCGAATCTTTTGAGGCCCTGGATCCGGTAATAAAAAAAAATACCTACCTGGTTATTTTGACAATGACCGCTCTTGAAGATGAAGAATTGAAAGCAGCCAGGTTTTCTTCTGTGAAAAAAATCCTCGTAAAGCCGATCACCGTTGATAACCTCAGCTCGATCAATGAAGTGCTTAACAGCAGACTTGTCAAGGATCGAACATTATTTAACTCGATCCTTCCCTAAAAATATTCATCCTCGTCGAGCTCTACCTTGTTCTTTTGCGGGCTGTCCTGCTTTTGAAACAGGTTCTTAATCTCTTTACCTTCCTTCTTAAAATCCTGCAGGATTTTACGGGTAACCGCCCGGGTATCATAAATTACTTTATAATCGCGGGTGGTTCCCGTCATTTTCAGAAATATATTCATCTTCCCGGTTTCATCTTCCGCAATTTCGCCGAAACGGGCATCCGGATCCGACTGGCTGAATTGGGACAAAGGCACCATAAAATGATAGTCGATATGCTGATCGAAGGTATGTGTTCCGCTTACCCTGATCGTAGAGACGTTAGAGATGATTTCCATCTCGGGAATGGTAATGGTCTTGTTCCTGACCTGGATGTCGTTTCGAAGTTCGGAGAATTTCAGGTGCTTCAACGCTTCTGAGTCGATGTAACGGGAAAGGCTTTGCATCGGCTCGAAATTGATCAACTCCCCGTCGATAATCGAAATGTCGATAAAGGACAACAAGCTTTCAGGTTTGAAACGGAGCTCGTTGTCGAGGATCAGAAATGTATTTATATCCGCATTGATTTTACCCTGTAGGTGCCTGTAGACCAGGAAGTCCTGCCTGAAATTATTGAACACATAAAATATGCTGTCAATATGTATCCCGTCGAAATGACCGTCGGCCAACACCTGCCTGTCGACCGGGTGCGTTGCTGAAAAGGATCCGCTAAGCGTAAGGATGCCTCCCATAGTATGCATCCTGGCTTCCTCCACCATAACCCTTTGCCCCATGATATATACTTTCCCCTCAATACCGCTTGCCGAGAATTTCTGCAGCGAAACTTTCCTCAGCTTGGTATTCAGCCGTATATCGAGCCTTGGAGAAATATCCAGGTGGTAACCCTGCGCAGACGCATCCCGCGTAAACCGGAACTTCAGCAGTTCATTCAGGTCCATATAATCGGATGCGAAATCCGCCTCAATCAGGATCGGCTGACCTTTCACAAGAATGAAGGGGACGATATTTTTAAAAAATCCCTTAATCCTGAAATCACTCGATCCGATCTGTCCGTTGAGTTCCGCGATGGCAAGGTCGGCGTTATTGAAATAGAACAAACCGTTCAATCCGACCAGGGAGCTTTCCGTATAATATGTGAGAAGGTCCACATTCCGGAAAGAGACATCCCCCGATGTGCTCATTCCTGCACCTGACCACCGGCCTTCGGGATTCTTCATGTCCCCCGAAGCCTTCAGGTTAATCGTCAGGTCGCCTCCTCCTGAACGAATGTCTTTTATGGGGAAAATAACCAGGATCGAGGCCAGATCAAGTCCCGCTGAAATGTCAAGTTCGATATTCATCCGGTTAAAATCATGGAGCCTCAATTCCCCGCTGAACTGGCGGCCTTCCAGGTCACCTTTCAGGTTCCTGATTTCGAGATGCGATGTTTGAAAATTGCCGGCCTGCCCGTTTGTGAATTTTCCGTCGAGGGAAATATTTCTGAACGACTTTTTATACTTTAAGTGGTAAAGGGACATTTCCCTGCATCCAAATTCGAAATCAACCCGGAGGCTCTTACCCGACGACAGGCTGCCTTCGACGGTTCCCTGGAATTGTATTGCGCCTTCACTCTGGTAATCGTTGAGGTAATTCCTGTATTTCAGGGGAAGCAGGGACGTCAGCGCCTTAATATCACTGTTGGTGGATTCAACAGAAAGGTCCACAGCCAGCGAATTTGCCGTACCAACCGTTCCGTTGATCCGGTATTCATACCCGTTAATGACCAGGGAGGATCTATTGAACTTTAGTTCGTCATTATCCCGGTCGAAGGTAAAATCGGATTTCAGCCTGGTGACCTCGCCCGCAAGGTAATTGATCTCTCTGACCAGGATACTGTCGCTATGGACGATACCTTCCAGGTCGGCGGTGACCGACTGGCGCCTGTAACGCATACGGGCGATTAGCCCGGGACTGTGTAGAGAGATGAACTGATTATTTTTAAGGCCGGAATAACGGAATCTTACATTTTTGAAGGTGAGTTTGCCGACATTCAGGATTTCATCGCTTTTACCGGAGGTTTCAGAGCTGCCGGACTTCGTTTTCAGGATCCGGTAATTGATCCTGCCCTGTCCGTCAATTCCCAGATGAATTTCAGTATTTTCGAAAGTAACAGCCTGAAGATTATGGTTTCCGGCAAGGAGGTCATAGATGCTGAATGAAATGGATATCCGGCCGGCCTCGCAAAGGGGATTTCCGGTTATTTTCGTGCTTTCGGCAATTTTCACCTGGTTGAATTCGAGAGTCAGCCCCGGAAAGCTTTCCAGGATATCCAATTTGATGTCCCTGACTTCGACGGGAGTATCGAGATAGGCATTGATCCTGTTAACTGCCATCCGGATGACCTGGTCGCGGTACACATATATTAATAAGGACATCGCTGCAACCAGCACAACGGCAGATGCCAGGATCAATCTTAAAACCTTAAATACTTTCTTCAAAGATTCTACCAGTCTGGTTTGTGCAAATTTTATCCCATTTCCATTATGAATGGCAATCTTGATGCCAGAAAATATCAAAGCAAAGATTTGTGCCATTGTAAATATGGCTTAAATTTGCGTTCCCTGACGGAGGACACATCGGGTTGCGACATTCAGTTAATGTTGTGAATGATGTGAAGTCAGGAAGAATTTGTTCTTTGTATCGATAGCGGAATACGTTAGGGAGCAGGCTTGCGTTGCAGGCTGGCCCGTCGCTAAAAATGTCCACCGGACATTTTCTTAACGCTCGCCTTCCCTGCAGGCTGGCCCGTCGCTAAAAATGTCC
>DATDPY010000398.1:0-4894 GCA_035292565.1 Cyclobacteriaceae bacterium
CGGAATAACAAACCCACCGAAGAATATCCAGTTGAACAATCTACCCTCACGCAGAGATACGCCGATGAAACTATCCGGTTCATCCGGGAATCAAAAGGCCGCCCTTTTTTCATTTACCTCCCATTTGCCATGCCCCATTTGCCGATCTCAGCTTCGGTGAATTTCAGGGGAAAATCGGCCGGAGGACTTTACGGCGATGTGATCGAGGAGATGGACGCTAACATCGGGAGGATCCTGGCTGAAATAAAAGTGGAAAATATCGAAGAGAATACGATCGTCATTTTTACCAGCGATAACGGACCGTGGAGGAATATGCCTCCCAGAATGTATGAAACGGATGAGGTTGAACAATGGCATGGAGGATCGACGGGGTCATTAAGAGGGGCCAAGGCAACATCTTATGAAGGAGGATTTCGAGTGCCTGCGATCATCCGCTGGGCAGGCCGAATTCCCGCCGGCCAGGTGATCACGGATTGGGTGACCACTCTTGATCTCCATGCAACCATAAGAGAGGCCGCAGGCGCCACACCTGCAGTCCGCCCGCTAGACGGAATAAATATCCACGATTTCCTCCAGGGAAAATCGGGTTTTCCCGATAGGTATTTTTATTATTTCAATTATGAAAACCTGGACGGCATCCGTGATAATACCTGGAAACTCCTGGTGACCTGGGAGGCTTCCGACTGGACTTCACGAGACCTGCGTACAGGCAGGGAGCCCGTCGTCGTTCAATTGTATAACCTGAGAAACGATCCTTTTGAACATTTCAACCTGGCAGAACAAAATCCGGAAATTGTGAATCAATTGAAAGCGGAAATGAAACGTTTTGCCGGTGAGGTTGGAGCAAAATTAAATTTTTGAATTTAAATCACTTTTAGATATGAACAGAGACCTGATTTTTTCAATGAAGAAGGAAGCCGAGCATCATCTTACACATGAATTGCTTCCATTCTGGATGGAAAGGGTTCTTGACAAAAAGAACGGGGGCTTCATCACGCATTTCGACAAAGACGGGAAAGACAGCGGAGAAGATGAAAAATCCCTGATCGCCCAGACCCGGTCGCTATTCACTCTTTCTTCCGCGCACCGCGCGGAATATGGCAACGGGCAATGTGCCGAACTGGCAAAAAAAGGCATCGGATTCCTGCTCGACAAAATGTGGGATAAAAAAGCGGGTGGTTTCTACTGGATCGTCGACAGGAAAGGCAATGTCATCAAGGACAATAAGATCCTGTACGGGCTCAGTTTCGCCATGTATGGATTGTCAGAATATACACTGGCGACAGGCGATAAATCCGGAATCGACTATGCCGAAAAAGTTTTTGATCTTGTACACGAACATTGTTATGATCCGAAACTCGGAGGATATTTAGAAATGTTTTCACGCGACTGGAAGCTGGCCGGCCCGGGTAGCCAGGGAGGCGACCGCAAAACCCTCGATGTTCATATGCATCTCATGGAAGCATTTACAACTTTGTTTGAATGTTCCGGGAAAAAGGCTCACCAACAAATGCTTGAAGAGGATATCGATTTATTGATCAACAAAATCCTGCACCCCGTTTATCGGACCGGCATTCCTCAATTTACCCCCGACTGGAAAGTTGCCCCGCAAATCAAGTTTGATATCATATGGGGATGGGACCGGTTCGCCGAAGGAGGAAAGAAAGTCCATGCCGAGGACAATACCAGCGCAGGACATAACACTGAATTCGGCTGGTTGCTGATCCATGCCCTGGACATCATGAAGAAAAACAAGGACAACTATAAATCCCTGCTGAAAACTGTATTTGATCATTCATATCAGAACGGCATCGATTGGGAATACGGCGGGGTTTACGTGGAAGGCCCTCATTCTGGCGGGGTGTACGACATCGAAAAGGAATTCTGGCAGCAGGCTGAAGTCCTGATCGGCATGCTGGATGCTTACCTGCTTTTCGGGGATGAAAAATATCTGAAAGCCCACGAGAATGTACACAGGTTCATCATAGATAAAATGGTCAACCACCCTGTGGGCGAGTGGTGGCCATTGACAACCCGTGAAGGAAAACCGATCTGGACCCATATGAGCCATTCGTGGAAAGTCAATTACCATACCGTTAGGGCAATGACTCACAGTATTGCCAGGTTGAAAAAGATTTTACAATTGATTTAAATCAATATAGAAACATCAAACTCCAAATCTCAAAATCCAAATACCAAATAAGCACCAAGCTCCAAATTCCAAATTCTGCCAACGGCATGCCTAACGGCACAAACCCGGAGCGTATAAGGTTCATTCAGGGTCAATAAGAATTGGTGGACTCCAATTTTGGGATTTGGGATTTGGTACTTGTAATTTGGAATTTGGATCTTGGAATTTGGATCTTTTAATCGGGATTGTGAATGAAAGAGAGCCGGATTCGTGAAATACTTGGGGCAATTAAAAAGGTTAGAGTTGCCGTTTACGGAGATTTCTGCCTCGATGCCTATTGGATCATGGACCCCCGCGGATCGGAAGTTTCCGAAGAAACCGGGCTCAGGGCCGAAGCCGTAAAACGGCATTATTACAGCCCAGGCGGAGCTTCGAACATTGCAGCGAACCTGGCAGCCCTCCGCCCGGCAGAGATCCGGGCTATCGGCGTGATCGGAGATGATATTTTCGGCCGTGAACTATTGGCCCAGTTAAAATCACTGGATGTACACACCGACGCTCTCGTAATTCAAAAAGAAAATTTCGATACATATACATTTACAAAAAAATACCACGACGACCAGGAAGATCCCCGGATCGATTTCGGGTTCTATAACTCGAGGAGCGCTGAGACGGATCAATTGATCCTCAAAAAGATCAGAGAGGCGCTGGAAACATCCGATGTCCTCATATTCAACCAGCAGGTTCCCGGAAGCATAACCAATCCCGGATTTATCGATATGGCCAATGCCCTGTTCGATGAATTCACTGACAAAAAAATCTTACTCGACACGCGGCACTATAACGACCGATTCAGGAATATTTACCGGAAAACGAATGACATCGAAATTGCCAGGATGAATGGGGTAACCTATAAAGCGGGAGAATCCGTACCCATGAAAAAGATCGCGGAGTTCGGGAAAAAAACATTTGAACAATTTCACAAACCGGTTTTTGTTACCTGCGGCGAACGCGGAATCATGTCATTCGATAAAAACGGGGTATTTGAAACGCCAGGCATCCAGTTTTTATGCCGACTTGATCCGGTCGGAGCTGGCGATACAACACTCAGCGCGCTCGGCTTATGTCTTGCAGCCGGGGTGGATCCCGCAGAAGCAGCGGAATTTGCCAACCTGGCTGCCGTGGTAACCGTCCGGAAATTATTCACCACCGGAACCGCTTCCGGTGATGAAATTATCGGGACTTCACTGGAACCGGATTATTTATTCCGGCCCGACCTGGCCGATGATCCCGGGGAGGCGAATTACCTTAATAGAACAAGGATCGAGAT
The DNA here is from genome assembly GCA_035292565.1 of Cyclobacteriaceae bacterium. Taxonomy (GTDB): domain Bacteria; phylum Bacteroidota; class Bacteroidia; order Cytophagales; family Cyclobacteriaceae; genus DATDPY01. The sequence goes on from DATDPY010000398.1 coordinate 3,462, forward strand.
CTGCGACAGGAAATTTACAGAAAATCCCTTCCATATCCGGCATGCCTTATTCGATCATGATGGGACCATCAGCACGCTCCGGAAAGGCTGGGAATCGGTGATGGAGAAAATCATGATCGACGCCATTACCGGGGGAAAGGAGCTGAACAAGAATGGCAGGCAATACTCCCGGATCAGGGATCGGGTGATTGACTATATTGAAAAATCAACCGGGGTACAGACCCTGATCCAGATGGAAGCCCTGGCGGAAATGGTGAAGGAATTCGGCCTGGTACGCCCAGACGATGTACTGGATAAATCAGGGTATAAAAAAATCTATAACCAGGCTTTGCTGGATAATATGAAGGAAAGGCTTGGTAAAATCAGGAAGAGGCCTTCTGCAGGAAAAGAATTCATCATACACGGCGCTGTTGAGTTTCTGATTGAATTGAAAAAAAGAAAGGTTATGCTTTATCTCGCCAGCGGTACCGACCAGGAATATGTTGAAGAGGAAGCCAAGACGCTGGGGTATGGGGGACTGTTCGAGGGCCGCATTTACGGGGCGACGGATGACCTGATAAAATCATCTAAAAAAACCGTTATCCGGAATATATTAAAGAAAAATAATCTGTCGGGACATGAACTGGCCGTATTCGGCGACGGCCCTATCGAAATCAGGGAAAGCCTGAGGGTGGGCAGCCTTGCCGTTGGCATTGCAACCGACGAAGAAAAAATGAAAGGGATCAATCAGCAAAAAAGATCGAGGCTTATCAAAGCCGGGGCGCATATCGTTGTACCCGAATTCAGCGATTATCCGGCTTTGCTGAAATTGCTATGTAATTAAACTTCTTCCTTGTGTCGGATTACTGATTTTTTTTTACATTTCAGGAAAACGGAAAAATGCAGGTAAACCTTACCTACCTTGATTGGATCCTGGTTGTCATTCTATTAGGCGGCAGCCTTGCATTCGGCCTGTATATATCATACCGTGAGCGCGCGGGCAAAAGCAGCTCCGGTTTTTTCCTCGGCGGGAGAAAGATCCTGTGGCCGGTCGTCGGGGCTTCCCTTTTTGCCACGAATATCGGCGCCGAGCACCTTGTAGGATTATCAGGCGATGCTTATCGCTACGGTCTCAGCGCCGGTGCTGTAGAATTGACCACGGCCATTACCCTGGGATTCGGATGCGCTATCCTCTTTCCATACTATATTAAAAACCAGATCTATACGATCCCGGAATTCCTGGAAATGCGTTATGATCGCAGGGCCCGGCTTTTTTTTTCCGCCCTTATGCTGACCATCAGCATTATGACAAAAATGGCGTTTACCCTTTATGCCGGAGCATTGGTATTTAAAAGCATCCTTGGTTTTGATGTAATGACCACTGTCATAGGGATCGGGATCATTACGGCCCTGTTCACCATTCTTGGCGGTTTTACGGCAGTTGCGTATACCGA
>DATDPY010000399.1:0-17227 GCA_035292565.1 Cyclobacteriaceae bacterium
AGGGGATCATGGAGAAAATGGAGGAAGGCCCGCTGACGGGTTCCTATGTAAGGGATGTAAGGGTTTGCGTGTATGACGGGAAGATGCACCCAGTTGATTCCAATGATATCTCGTTCAAGATCGCCGGCGCCCAGGCATTCAAGAAGGCTTTCGTTGACGCCAATCCGAAAATCCTGGAACCCATATACGACCTCGAAGTGCTGGTCCCCGAAGACCTGATGGGGGAAGTAATGACCGACCTGCAGTCGAGGCGGTCGCTGATCGTGGGGATGGATACCACCGATAATTACCAGGTGATCAAGGCAAGGACGCCGCTGTCGGAGCTTTATAAATATACCACTACGCTTCGATCCCTCACCCAGGGAAGGGCGAACTTCAGGATGAAATTTGCGGAATACATTCCTGTGCCACCTGATATCCAGAAGAGGCTTCACGAGGAGCGCCTGGCCACGGAAACGGCTGAAGGATAGAAGCGCAATTGTTTGCTGACAACCATACCCGCGATTTGATTTGCCTATCACTACGGTCCGGAAAAGATTCTTTAAGAGAAGACATCTCCCGATTCAACCTCGTCGTTTCGCATCGTTACTAAGCAGCCGGATGAAATCTGCATATGTATTTTAGCTTTCGCGTCTTGCCTTTTGGCTTATGACATTTAATAGTTGGTCCAGGTCATTTAAAGTCATTGTGAAACCTTCCTTGAATCCCATTTGAATAATTTGTTCCAAATCGGCAAGCGTCTTGTGTTTTACGGTTATGAAAACTTTTGTAACTTCTTTTGTTTTTTTAAAATCTAAGTTCCACTCTGAACTTGGAAGTTCCGTATTGATGTTTTCATCCTTGTCCGAAAACGCATCAATGAATTTGAAATTTGTTTTAGGTAAGATAGCGGTAAAGTCCTGAATTGCCCAATGTTCTTGTCCTTCGGGGCCGCACATTGCGTAGAATCTTCGTCCGCCAACGTTAAAATTCATATACTTTGTCCTGGAAAGCCAGGGTTTCGGCGCCCACCATTGGTCAAGGATTTCCTGTTTGGTGAATGCATCCCAAACCAATGAAAGTTCGGCCGCAAATTCTCTGGTCACGAATACCGTGTTGGCAGTTTTGTCAACGGTAAAGTCAAAGAATAAGTTGTTTTTCATTTTTTCTGTTTTTTGATGGTTAATAATAAGTTGTCCAGTTGTTTAAAGCGGTTTTCCCAAATTTTTCTGAATTGTTCAAGCCATTTGTCTATTTCTTTCATTTTATCAATTTCGAGCGAGTAATAAATTTCTCTGCCCTGATGTTCTTGTTTTACTAACTCACATTCAGTCAATATTCGCAGATGTTTTGAAACGGCTTGTCGGGTTGTGTCGAAGTGTTCGGCAATGACATTTGGTGTCATTGCCTGCAAAGCAATTAAGACGATGATTGCCCTTCTTGTCGGGTCAGCAACGGCTTGAAAAACGTCTCTTCTCATTTTTTGTAGTTGTTTAATGAAACCAATCGGTTGCAAATATATATGCAACTCTTCGGTTTCGCAAATTTTTTTCAATTTTTTTTTGAGAAGTCCGTTTCTCGTATCGGCAGGGTCGTTTTGGTGATTATTCTGAAATTAGGGTCAGCAGGCTTTGATATGAGGCAATCGTAGAAAGTGCATATAAAATAATCCCGTATAGGCTCTTGTCATCAATTGTAAACATTACAGGACAAGAATGAATCGCTAATTCATCCTACTTGCGATGGGAGACCCCGGGTCTCGCGCAGGCCGTTCCCGTCGGCAGCCGGCCCGGGGATGATGTCATTTTTATTTATTTTCTGATTCAAATGAACCAGGATTTAATTTAAACCTGTTCCTTGAAATTCAAAAAATAATAAAAGGAAATACGTCCCCGGACTGGCCTTGAGGGAATGCTCGTGCGGTGATCCGGGGCCCCCCATAAATTTGCAGGATTTATCTTTTACCTTATTATATAATCTGCCTCAAAATCCTCCCTTAAATCCGACCATTTCGGGTTCATCCTGTTAATCAGATCCTCCTTCTATTTTCTGTCTTTCAACCTTATTACGAGTTTCAATCCTGACCAAACCTCATCAATAGCGCATACTTTCACATCTACCAATCGATTCCTGAGGGCGATCTCGCGGATAACATTTTCGTTGAGATCAGTTTTCATTTTCGCCGCTTTCTTCGGCCATGAAATCCAAATTGCGCCGTGATCTACCATTTCTTGTCTTAGCCTGTTGATATCCCTTTCCAACCGGGTGATGCTGGTAGCAAAATAGTGTATTATGTCCTTTTTTGTTTTCCTGTCCCTGATAAACCTGATGTCGGGCGGCATATCCGTAAAAAGATCGAAATAGTGATCAGGTTGATTCTCCAACTTTATTTTGAGATTACTTTTGATGCCCAGTTTCCTGGCTAAAGGTGTTCCTGAATACCCCGATGATTTCATGCCATTTCAAATCATATTTGACAATCTTTCAGTTATAATTTATACCGCAAAGGGGGTTCGTCTAAAAACGCAAATGCAATATAAAATTTTGAAAAAAACTATTTAAATTCCATATTATGCGATTATTATTTGTCGGTTGTTAATATGTCTGTCTGGTCATCTTACTGCTGCCGCTAACGGTTGGCGGGTAAGGACAGTGCAGGATAAACTGAATCTTACATTAGAACCAGCTTAGAAAGTTAGTAAAAATCAGAAAAGCTTCAAACTGCAAACAAAGAAAGGCATTGGCTTTACCCGCGTGTTAGGGGCTGGCTTCCTTTAATGCAGTTTGCCTTTATTTTCAAAATTGAAATTTTTAAATATTAGTAATACCTCATAGCCAATTTGTCTAATACACGGCTGTACTGGATTATTAAAAGGAAGATCTTTATTCGTTTTGCTATCATGATATCTCCAACCTAAAGAATTCATTCTGCTAAGGTTAAAATATTCTTCCTTTAAAGAATCATCAACATGAGCTCCGCCATCAGTATCGGCAAGCTCAAGAATGATATCTTTTCTTGTAAAAAATATTTTATGCTTAATCGCAATAACTTTTTCAGAAGACCACCAATTTTTAAAGGTGACCACTTTTTTTACCTCATCATTTAATCGAGGGACTAATATTGCTTTTTCAAGTATATTGTTAACTATTGATGTTTTTATTGAAAGTAATCCATGATGATTTATTAAATTTTTTGAATTATACTTATGTGATGTACTTATAAAAGGAATATCCTCTAACTTAAGCTGTCGAAGAAGCGATTTCGAATTATTAGAGTTATGAAATAGAATCCTCAATTTGACAGCAATTTCCAGCGCTATTGATTCATTGCCCTGATCGTAAGTATCGCAAAAAAATTTGATTTTACGCAAGTTATCTTTAAACTGTTCAATTAAAGACGACTTGTCTAATTTAACTTTCATCGGAAGCTTGCCGCTAACGGTTGTATAAATTTATAAATTATATATCGATATTGTCTTATTTGAATTAATTCATTGGAAACTAATATGTTACATCTTTGAATAAAAATATATTTTTTGTACACCTCATTTTTCTCTGCGGAATCCTGTCAGGAATTAGAATCTAAAAAATCCAGGATTCAGAATGACTCTCGAAATGAATTCCGAAAATAAAAATTAAGAAGGGATCAGGAATATCCTCAGCTTTCAACAAGCATGCGCAGGATATCATCCACATACTCGCGTGAATTCACCAGACGGGGAACCTTATGCTGGCCGCCAAGCTTGTTCCGCTTCTTCATCCAGGAATAAAATGTGCCTTCCGACACCGGATGGATCAGCGGCCTTGCCAACGCGATGTCCTTATACCGTTTGGCGTCATAATCACTGTTCAGCCTGCGCATGGTTTCGTCGAGGACATCGATAAATTTATCCAGGTCGTCGGGACTTTTCTTGAATTCGATGATCCATTCATGCCCGCCCTTCTGTTCCTGCCCGATATACCGCGGCGCTGCCGTATAGTCGCCGATGATTGCCCCGGTACGACGACAAGCTTCCGATATTCCCTGCTCGGCATTCTCCACGATCAGCTCCTCTCCGAAAGCATTGATGAAATGTTTCGTCCTGCCCGTGATCCTGATCCGGTATGGATTCTTCGACGTGAATTTTATCGTATCGCCGATCTTGTACCTCCACAGCCCTGCGTTGGTAGAGATCACCATCGCGTAATTCACCCCGATCTCCACTCCGGAGATATCTGTGGCAGGGGGATTATCGGAATCGGCAAATTCAGCCGGAATAAATTCATAATATATTCCGTAGTCGAGCATCAGGAGAAGGTCTCTTGTATTTTCCCGGTCCTGCATCCCGAAAAATCCTTCGGAGGCATTGTAGGTCTCGATATAATGCATTTGGTTTCCCGGGATGAGCTCCCGGAACAGGGGCTCATACGGGATGAAGGAGACGGCCCCATGAAAGAAGACTTCCAGGTTGGGCCATACCTCCAGGATATTTTTTGCTCCTGTATTGCTGAGGATCTTTTGGATGAGCACGACAGTCCATGTAGGAACGCCGAAAATACAGGTAACATTCTTCCTTGCCGTGATCGAAGCCATAACTTCGATTTTCTTTTCCCATTCATGCATGAGGGCCACATCGCGGGGCGGAGTTTTTAACCACTGCGACCAGAAGGGCAGGTTATAAATCAGAATGGCTGAAAGATCGCCATGGTAGGATTCGGAGGAATTGTTCAGTTTGTTTACCTGGCGGCTTCCGCCGATCGTCAGCCCTCGGCCGGAAAAGATCCGGGTGGCGGGGTTTTGTTGCAGGTAAATGTACAGGAGGTCGCGGCCGCCCCTGAAGTGGCAATCCCTGAGCGCTTCTGTAGTTACAGGAATGAATTTGCTCCGGTCGTTGGTGGTGCCCGACGATTTCGCGAACCAGTTTACCCCGGAAGGCCACAGAACATTTACTTCTCCCCGGAGCAGCCTTTCAATATACGGATACAGGTTCTCGTAATTCCTGACCGGTACTCTGTTCCGGAAACCGGGGATATCTCTTATATCACCGAAGCCATGTTCACGGCCAAATTCCGTGTCCCGGGCGGCAGACACCAGGTCGCTGAACTGTCGGTGCTGTATTTCCACGGCATTCCGTTCATACCAGGCTATCTGTTTCAGCCTGGGCCCGATGTAGGACGATATTATGGAATTAACCAGGGTCACAATTTAAAAAATCAGATTTTCCTTTTCAGCTCAAAATGCTTGCCCAGGTATACGCGCCTGACCTGTTCATCGTTGGCCAGTTCTTCCGCGCTCCCTGCTTTCAGCAGTCGGCCTTCAAACATGAGATAGGCGCGGTCAGTGATGGAAAGGGTTTCATTTACATTATGGTCGGTGATCAAAATGCCTATGTTTTTTTTACGGAGCCTTGCCACGATCATCTGGATTTCTTCAACGGCGATCGGGTCAACACCTGCAAAAGGTTCGTCAAGCAGTACGAATTTCGGGTCCACGGCCAGGGCCCTGGCGATTTCGGTCCTTCGACGTTCCCCTCCCGAGAGCATAACGCCCTTGTTTTTGCGTACATGACCGATACTAAATTCCTCGATCAGCATTTCCATCCTTTGCTTTTGTTCGTCTTTGGTAAGGTTGGTCATTTCCAGCACGGTAAGCAGGTTTTCTTCGACAGTGAGCGACCTGAACACCGAAGGTTCCTGGGCAAGATACCCGATCCCGAGCCTGGCCCTCCGGTACATTGGCAGTAAAGTTATGTTTTCATTGTCAAGAAATATCTCGCCTGCATTGGGTTTAATCAGACCGACGATCATATAAAAGGATGTGGTTTTTCCGGCACCGTTTGGGCCGAGCAACCCGACGATTTCACCCTGCCTGACATCGACGGTAACGTTATTGACTACCGTTCTGTTCTTATATTTCTTGATCAGGTTCTCGGCTCGCAGAGTCATCGCTTCTCAGTCGAACTTTAGGTCTTTCACATAAAGCTGAATTGAACGCTGGCCCAGGTAATCATTTTCTTCAATGGAGTAAGCCATCTTAAACCGCATCCCGCTGTCGATCAGTTCAAAATATTTGGCCAGCCCGAATCCGATGGCCTCATGCGTCACGTCGGAATTTTCCTGCTTGACAAAAAATTTGAGGTGCTCTTCTTTAAGGATCCTGGGCCGGACGGAAACATACAGATTTTCAGAAGTGAATACGGGCTGCATATTGGATGGTCCAAAGGGAGCCATCTGTTTCAGGATCTCGAGGAATTTAGTATTGATGACGCCGAGGTTGATCATGTGGTCGATGTCGATCCTGGGAGTAAGCTGGTCCTCCGTAATCCTTTCTTCGACGATCCGTTCGAATTTCTTTTTAAATTCCTCCACATTGTCCACCGGCAGGGTGAGGCCGGCTGCATACATGTGTCCGCCGAATTGTTCGAGCAGATCGGAACATTCCGCTATGGCCTGATAAACATCAAAGCCGTCGATCGATCTTGCCGACCCGGTTGCCTTGCCGTTTGAATTAGTCAATATAACGGTAGGCCGGTAAAATTTATCGATGCAGCGCGAAGCCACGATCCCGATCACGCCCTTATGCCAATCGCTTTTATACAGGACGGTTGATTTGGGGCGCTTTATTTTTTCGGCTTCTTCAATCATCTTGATCGCTTCCTGGGTGATGGTCAGGTCATAATTCCTGCGTTCATCGTTATTGCTGTTGATCTTCAGTGCGATATGCTCCGCGTCGGTATAGGACTCGCTGAGCAGGAGCTCGACTGCGAGTCCGGCATGTGTCATCCTCCCGGCGGCATTGATCCTGGGCCCAATTCCGAATACGATCCCGGATATAGTTACTTTTCCCCGCAATCCTGATACATCGATCAGGGCTTTCAGCCCGGGCCGGGGATTTGAATTCAGTTTCTCAAGGCCATAATAGGCGAAGATCCTGTTCTCTCCGTTCACGGGAACTATATCAGATGCAATGCTAACTGCCAGAAGATCAATATATTCAAGCAATTCATTTTCGTCGATTTCATTTTTACGGCAATAAGCCTGCATGAACTTATAGCCAACCCCGCAGCCTGACAACTCCTTGTAGGGATACCGGCACCCTTTTCTTTTTGGATCCAGAATGGCTACAGCTTCCGGAAGTGTTTTCCCGGGGAGGTGGTGGTCGCATATAATCAGGTCGATGCCCTTTGAAGTTGCATATTTTGCCATATCCATGGCCATAATGCCACAATCGAGGCTGATAATGAGTTTAACATTGCTGTTATAGGCCTCGTCAATTCCTTTTTGTGATATGCCATAACCCTCCGAATAACGATCGGGGAGGTAATATTGGAGATTTGTATGACGGTTTCGGAGGAAACTGTAAACCAGGGCAACGGAGGTAGTTCCGTCTACATCATAATCCCCGTATATCATGATCCGTTCCCCGTTATGGATTGCATGGGACAGCCTTTTTACGGCCAGGTCCATATCTTCCATTAAAAACGGGTCGTGCAGGTTATCGAGCGACGGCCTGAAATATGCCCGGGCCTCGTTATAATCGGTGATATTTCGCTGTACAAGGATCGAAGCCAGGATTGGGTTTAAATTAATATCATGAGAAAGCTTTTCAACAATCCCATCATCCTTAAGATCTTTATAAACCCACCTGTGATCCATACCAAAATTCTAACTGCAAATATAGGACGAATCCCTCAATTAATTCACTTTGATCTGTAAATGCAGGTAACCCTTGTGAACTGTCCCCGGAATATTCCTTTAGCTGATTGCGGGGGAATCAGAAGCCATCATCATCCTCTTCTTTATTTTCGGTTTTTTCAGGTGTGATCACCTCATCTGTTTTTTCCTCGATCTGCGTTCCTTCTTCCTTCGGTAATACAGGAATTACGGGCTCGTTCAGGCTTTCTTCACCCAGGTAATTCTGACGGAAACTATCGATAAATCCATTCACATCGGAGTCATCACCCTTGAGGAAAAAATATTCTCCGAAATTAGCTTTCAATGCATCGGATTTGCTTTCAATGAAATCACTGAATTCGCCGTTGGATGAAACAGTGAGCAAACGGTTCTCCTCGAAATTAAAATAATACCAGGCATCAGGCGACAGCTTCAGGTATAGGTTCACAATATCCCCGTTTTCCGCTTTTTTTATTTCAAGGTATCCTTCGACGGTAATATTCAGGTCCTGGCTTCCCATATTGGATATGCCGATATCACCCGTACTGTACCAGGCTTTATATCGCTTATCATATTTCATCAGGACCCGTGATAAGGCAAAGGTTTTTTCGAGCCGCGGCGAAATCGTAACCAGGGGGACATATTCCTGCTGTGATTTCTGTACGTATTCTTCAGTTGGTTTTTCACCGATCAGCTCCGATACTTTGTAAAGGAGGCCGGGATCATCGTCATAACCGGGGGGAAGCTGAAGTTGCTCGGCGGCATTGAATACCTGAGTTGCCATGCTCATCGATGCCTGCAGGGGAATATTATAATTTATCGTAATGAAGGCATCCATACTATATTCATTCGTGACGGCATTTCCGCGGCCGATGCCTGCTGACTCGATTTGGATCCCGCTGCTCAATACGTTAAAGTTTACGGGGCCTTCGAATTCGAGATCATTCGTATTGACGTTAAGGTTAAAAATCCTTCCCTGGTAAGAATGGCCGGAAGTCTTCAGGGTATCCTCAATCCGGTAGGAGGTTGAATCCGGGTCATAATATAATATTCCGCCCGGCAGGAAGAAGTCTGCATCGGTGAGATTCTTTTTCTCGTTGACAAACGAAGTATATAATGTATCATCTTCGTCGAAATGGATCCCGGCTACCAGGGGCTGGTCATCCTCTGTCCTGGCGCGATTGAAATCGATCATAACCTCCTGGGTGGAAGTCTCAGTGGAAGAATATTTGATCCAGATTTCCTTCTGAGGATTCGGCCGGTACTGCAGTTTTATGAAACCGTCGAGGGCGAAAGCCGGGTCAGGGGCATACATGATCGTCTTACCCCTGTACGCCATACCTGGGGAAATAACCACCCCGTCTTCCTCATTGATGAAACCGGAAGCCATGGTATGGAGGACCTGTTCTCTACCCTTGGTTTTTTCGGGTATAAGTTCAAACTGGTCGATGGCGATGGCAAAAGTGTCGTTGACCGCGTTGACAAAGCGGTAGGTAGCCACGCCCTCGAACTCATTCCTGGAAATTATATCGATCGTTCCGTTATACAGGCTGTGATATTCGTTTAGCGTATCGATGATGATGGTGGCATTCTTCAAGGTACCGATCCTTGCATTTTCAAGGACGAGGACCTGGTTGCCTTCGGGTGTAATCTTTGCATCGGCGACATTGATATAAGGTATGCCCTTGATCAGGAGCTGGAAGTTATCGATGTTATATGTTGCGCTGGTTGCATTGAAGACAAGGGAATCAAGGTCTTCCCTGGTTGCGTAGAAATAGGAAGACCCGATATCGATATTTTCAGGTTTCTGCATTTCCACCTTCCTGTTGTTAAGGTCCCAGCGCATGGTGGGTATGGAGGTTTTAAATTGGGCGTATGGGAAATTGATCGCCGCCATCCCCTCCACTTCAGGACCGATGTCGGCATAATTTTCCTCAAGGTTGAATTTTAATCTTACATCATCGCCTGATAAAATGGGTTTGTCCGGATCGTTGGATTGTATGTCGAGTCGGGCATGTCGTGCATCAAACCGCGTCTGGTTGAAAAAGAATTCATTTGAATTTGTTACCGAATTCCTGGTAACGAGTTCGCCCATGCCGAAGGCGCCTTTCCTGTTCACATTCAGCGCACCATCGAGGGTGGCGGTGCCTTTATAGAGCGTGAAGGGCTTATCCATATTATATAGGTACATGCTGTCTTTTTTCGGCAGCCAGTTCATGTGGAATGCCGGGATCGATGCGTCCGGGAAGCTCCCTCCGTTGAGTTCACCTTCTTCCATCTTCAAATTTCTGCCCTGGCCGGTAAGTGAGTCGAGGTAAAAGGTAAGGGCATCTGATGACAGTGTGGTGGTCAGGTATTGAATGTCGCCCTGGGCGGTGATTCCGTTTTTATTAACCCGCAAATGATTGAAGATCTTGCCGCTGCCGCCGTATAGGCTGTAACCTTCGGGACCGATATCGTGGTCAAATCCCAGGGAGTTGTCCGACATCACATAAAGGGTTTCGTCGAAGGGCGGAAGCATGCCTCCCGAATAGAACTTACCGTCGAATCCTATGGTAGAGGGATCGCTGTCGCTGAGGCTGTCGATTTTAAACGGCGGAATTACAAAATAAACCGATTGGTTATATGCCCCTTTCAGGATCTCCTTGCTGTTGAAGTAAACCACCGCGCCTTGTGCCGCATCAAATGTCGGGTAACCGGGATAGTCTTTCTTCCCGGATTTATTGTCGGGAAGGTTAATGAAAAGCCTTCCGGTTGTCTTATTCATTCCGCCGGTAACTCCGACCGTGTCTTCTGCCATGGTGGAATCGGCTGATACCAGCTTATTATCGACAGGCCTTTTCTGGCCGGTCTCCGGATCGTCGATATAAAATCTGATGGAATCGATGTAGGTCAGGTCAACGTAGAAACTGTCGTATTTAAAAAGGAATTCCCTGCCGACGAATTCAAAATTGCCCGCCAGCAGCCGGCCGTCGAATTTCAGGTCACGGTTGCCAAGGACGGTGACTTCATTGCTGTCGGGAAGGATGAATACATCCAGCACCTCGCTGATGTAAAACTTATTGATCCCGCGGATATTCAGCTCGTTGTTGGCGAGATCAATGGTGGCATTTTTTGGGGTCCCGGATATCGAGCTGATAACCAGCTGGTCGAAATCCTTCCTTCCCTTGTTTGACTCGGCGAAATGGAAAGCTTTTTCCTTCAGGGTAACCCATCCGGAATTCTGATCGTAAGTAATAAAATTGTATTTCATGAGGGCCAGCATTCCCGCTCTTACGGAGACAGGATTCAGCTTGGCAAAATTCGCCAGGTCGTCGGCGCTGAATTCCACCGATCCTATTTTACGGGAGTAATTGACAGCCAGCAGTAAAGGATTAAACCGAAAGGGATCGGAAAGGCTTTTCAGGCTTTCGGGGTTGAAATGGTCGTAGGAAGTAAAGCTTGCGGGTACAATGTTCCTTGCGCGGGAGATGAATATATCGAGCGAGTCGGAATTCAGATTCCATTGGATGGCGTCGGCTTCAACTTCCATTTTAAAATAAGATGCCAGAAAAGGTGTTTGGTGAAACTTGCCCTCGCTCTTTTGCGCCAGCAATTCGCGGCTTCCCTGGTCGTATCTGAGTTGCACGGCCGGATGAAATATCGAATCAAAACCCTGGTAAATAGTAATGCTGGTGTTTGCCGAGTACAATGAACTGTCGCGCAGATCAAAGCGGTTTCCGATCGCCGTTAATTTATGACGACCGTCATCCAGACTGAGGATGGTGTTTCCGGGGGTCAGGGATGAGGTATTGATGCTGTTCCCCGTTATTGAGAATCCCCCGTTTAGTTTTAATGTAGGATCATCGGCGAATTTTATGTTGTTACCATTATAATAGGCTGTGAACCTGGGATAAATCATCTTTCCTGTCCTGTCGGGCCTGGTACTCAGGTAATCGAAAATCCCTTCAACCGGTTCCTCGAGCATATCGGGGTATTGGAGCTTTACGTTTTCCGCTTTGATCTCGGGGTGTTCAACATTAAGAAAATATTTGTCGAACTGGGTGGATACAGAACCCGTATCAAAGCCTGCCTTCGTCCAGTCGAAGCTCCCCCCATTTCCCAAAAATTTTTTTTCATTTACCATCCATGCTCCTGTGGTTGAACTGATCAGGAAAGAATCATAGGGCGTTACGAAGATCAGGTCGGTGACACCAAACCTTGCAAGCAGTCCTGTTTCAGGCGGAAGCAATTCTGCTGATGCGATGGCCCCGGAATAATTCAATCCATTTCCTGCATTGCCCTGGTCGATCCCCGTCGAAGCGAAACCGCCGTTATCATCCCAACCCCCGGAATCTCCCCAGCCCCCTGAAGACCAGGCATCCGTGGTATCCGAATTGCTGCCCGCGTCACCCCATGTATCAGTACCTTGATTTCCCCAGGGGTCATCTGCGGTGTTTACCGTGCTGTCGTTTTCGGCATTGCCCAATCCGTTATCATTTTCCGAACCGGAAGTTTCAGCCTGGGTTATTCCGGGTGTTTCCAGTAAGCCGGTTGCATCGGCGCCTGCATCAGCCTCCGCCAAAAAATCACCTCCGGCTCCTGCCCCGGGAATGTATTCAAATGTATAATCATCGGATGATACATAGAGCCGGTAATATCGCGAGTAATATATTGTATGGTATTCGAAAAAATCGTTCAGCCTGGTGACTGCGTTATTAAAATCGCCAGGAGAAACCTCATCGATATTTTGCTTGAGAAAAGGAAGGAGACTTTCAATCTTCGCTGAATTGCCTCCCCGCGCCCTGTTCACTAGCTGGATTAAATTCGCCAGGTAGGGAATGGCGGGAAGATTCTTCTCCTTTATGACGAATAAAATGGATTCAAGGCTTTCTTTAGCCGCAGTCGAAAATGTGCCGTTATTCCAGTTAGCGGCGAATTCCTCGCCAAGGGCCATGGCTTTCTCTGATTTTGTCCGGTCGAGACGTTCCTTTACTTCTTCGTAGATGGCGGGGGCAGATAATGCCGAATCGGCAGGATTTGCCTGCACTACGAAAGTCCTGAAAAGGAGGGTAATGATCGCCAACCGGGTATAATGACCTGGCATAGAGAACCGCCTTGATTTAATGAGTGAAAGCCCTTAATTACTATATAACGACAAAGTGTATTTTATTGATATTTTGTTGAAAAATACTCAGATTTTTCATGAAAAACTAAGACTGACCAGTTGTTTCTGGCATACGAAGCGACACGGGTAAATCCATGATCGCCGCATGATTTTTCCAATAGCGGAATATCGTCCGAGAAAAATCCGCCCAGGACCACAGTACCGCCAGGGGAGATCAGCCCGGCATAAGCCGGAACTTCATTAAGCAATACATTCCTGTTGATATTCGCCAGTAACACATCAGGCTTGACGGATGATGTTCCGAGGTCTCCGGCAGTTGCTGTAGCTACCGAGATTTTTGAACAACCGTTGATGCGGATATTTTCATTTGCATTGGACACCGCGTTTTCATCGATATCAATGGCAGTGATCGTTCGAGCCCCCATCTTTTCTGCCAGAATGGATAGTATGCCCGTACCGCATCCCGCATCCAGAACCGCCTTACCTTTCATGTCGAGTCCAAGCATTGCTTTGACCATCAGATAGGTTGATTCATGGTGGCCGGTACCGAACGACATTTTCGGGTTTATAATGATTTCAAACGGATAGGATTCGCGGATCTTGTGAAATGATGCTTTTATTAACACCCGATCCTCGATGACCACATATGGAAAATTCCTTTCCCATAATTTATTCCAGTTTTCGTTACGCAGGCGGTGATAGGAAAACGATACAGGAAAAAATTCCCGGTACCTTTCAATAATCGATTCGATTTCGCGGATATTGAAATCGGCCTCGGAAATCCCGGCCTGAAAGCCGGAGTCGTCTTCCAGGAATGAATCATATCCAAGGAGGCTCAATTCCGCAATCAGCATTTCGCTGTTTGCGGGTTCACATTTAACCTCGACTGAAATATATCTTGAAGCCATTACTGGCTGCAGCCGGCCATCGACTCGTAGGTGGTATAGCAGATTGAAAACTCAGCTTTATTTTTTGCATCGACCATGCATACGGTAAAATCCGCCATCCCCCTGCTTTTCACGAAATACCAGATACCACCTTTATCGGCATACAGGCTATTATCAGCCTCAAACACCAGCATGTCGGCAAAGGCTTCTGACGCTTCCAGGTAAACCCTGAAATCGGCACGGGAAGGAATTACTTCGATATATACCGAACCTTTCAATTCACAAAAATCAATAGACCTTTCCTGTGAATCCTTTACGGCATCCCCGTAATTTCCCATTACACCAGCCACGATCATGCCCGAAATCAAGGATATATTCATCGCGCCAAATCTAAAATGACTTTATGATATCCACGAAATCACGCGATTTCAACGAAGCTCCCCCGATCAATCCTCCATCAACATCCGGATTTGAGAATAACTCTTTAGCATTTTTCGGGTTACAGCTTCCCCCATAAAGAATCGACATGTCCCCGGCAACTTCTTTTCCATATTTGGATGCAATATGATCCCTGATCTTCATATGCATTTCCTGCGCCTGCAGGGCAGTGGCATTGACGCCCGTGCCGATAGCCCAGATCGGTTCATAGGCAATTACCAGCTGACTGAATTGTTCTTTGGGAAGATGGAATACACCTTCCGTTAACTGCCTGCAGACATATTCCACGTAGGAACCTTTCTGCCGTATATCGAGCGACTCACCGCAGCAAAATATCGGTTTCAGGCCATTCGCAAATGCGATATCGACTTTTTTTGCCAGAAGCTCGTTTGTTTCCTTGAAATATTCGCGTCGTTCGCTGTGACCCAGGATCACATATTCACATCCGGCTGATTTCAGCATAGCAGCGGATACCTCTCCTGTATAAGCCCCGGATGCGTGCTGGCTGCAATTCTGGCCTCCAAGAAATATCCGGCCCGATCCCTTGATCAGGTTGTTCACACCGCTCAGTAATGGGAAGGGGGGATTCAGGATGATCAAAACATTGGACCTTACCTCATCCTTCACCATGTTCACCACTTCCGAAGCCAGGGCCAGGCCCTCCGGTAAAGTCTTATTCATTTTCCAGTTTCCTGCGACAATATTCTTTTTCATTATGACAAAAATTTAATGGTTAAAAAATGACTGCTCAAAGATAGGCAATTTGACTCGTCGGAAAACTTTCCGAACATGAATTCCGCAACCCCAACCTGGACAACCCAGAACCAAAACAGGGGATAATGAAGAATTTAAGTTTGATAAATTATTCAGTTCCTTAAAATTCCAAATAAGCACCAAATAACAAATCCCAAATCAATGTTGTCCGGTGCCATTAGGCATGGCTTTGCCATAAAAATGGAAAAGGAAAACAATTCGTTATTCTGAATTATTTAACCGTCTTTTCAGAATATTTTTTGAGTCCAAGCCCCCATTTCCAAGATTACTGCGCATCGACACCCGTTTTCGCGGGGCGAGGAGTCCTTGAGGAATTTGTGGAAATGCCGAAGGCATATTCGTGCACTCACCCGTCAGTCCTGCCAAAGCAAGAAGGAAAGGGCAGGTTCACGCAATCCCCGAACGTTTTTGCCTCTAACCTGCCTGTCCGTCAGGTGGGTAACACGAATGGACACAAATTGACACCACTTTCGCGGTGTGTGGTGTCCTTTAAGATTTTGGGGATCAGCAGGTGTAGAATTCGTGAATTCGTGGCTGATAAATCATTAGTTATTGGTGAAATCAGATTCCATTCAATGGGCAAATCTTCAAAACGATATCTTTCCGCGGACAGTAGTGAGTTATAAATCCCAAATTCTGCAACAGGCATTCCTTTCGGCATAAAATCGGAATTCCAAATAATTGACGTGATATTCCTCAAGAATTCCACAATTCTGGAATTAGAGCCCTGAAACATATTATTTTACTTCAGGGGCGATTTGCGATTTTTTTGATTTTAGGGAATTAAATAGCCGAACAGATATCAAAAAAACTTGTTAATATAAATTTTCTCAGATGCTGTTAAATATTCGAGCCCTACAGCCATAGTCATTTGTGTTTAAGTAACTTTTTTCACAATAAAATGCCGCAAATATTTCTGATTTTGGTAATATTTGTTTTGTGCATTTTTTTATTAAAATAATTAAATCAAATGTTTCATTGACTTTACTGAGGGCATTTTCTAATTTAAAAGAATATTTCTCAACCATCAATTTAAATCAGTACTATATGAGAGTCTTCCTGTTACTCCTGGCAGGGTCGCTAATAAGTGTGGGTGCATTCAGTCAGCGCGTGACTAATGTGCGCGCTTCAATGGATGGGGTTAACGTAAGGATTGTCTATGACCTGGAAAGTGGCAGCTCATCAGATCTGTTCGAAATAAGCCTGTTAAGCGATCACAACAATTTCACGGATCCTCTGAAGCTGGTTTCAGGCGCTGTCGGAAAGGGTATTAAACCAGGAAAAGATCAGGTGATTTCCTGGCGGGCGCAGGAAGAACTCGTGAATTTCAGGGGCCAGGTCGTATTTGAAGTAAGAGCTGCTATTCTCGGCGGATATTATACAATCACCCTTCCCACATCATCCGATAAAATTAAAAAAGGCAAGCTGATGACCATAAACTGGACCGGGGGGAATGTTGGCGAAAGGGTTAAAATTGAACTGATCCAGACCACGGGTACGGCTGCCACGATTTCAGAAAGCGTGGGCAATCAGGGAAATTATACCTGGACAGTGCCGAAAAACCTTAAGCCGTCAAAAAATTACAAAGTCAGGATCACCAATACTTCCGATGCATTATCGCAGGGACTGTCCAAGGCATTTTCTATCAAAGGAAAATCAGCGGCGGTCTTTATTCTGATCCCGGTCCTGGCCGCCGGGGGCGGGGCCGCAGTTTTGATGTCCCAGGACGACGGAGGCGGAAATAATCCACCGGATGGGGAAAACCTTGCATTACCCCTGCCCCCGAATCCTTAATAAATCTTTAAATGATTAGTTAAAAAACTTTGAATTGAAAAGCATGACGAGATGAAGAAATACAAGGTGTTCAGAATACTGGCTGTTATTTCATTCAGTTTGATAATCTCCTCCGCTGTCGCGCAGGAATTCCTCACTCCTGTCAACGGCCTGTATGGTGGAAGGATAAGGAATTTTACCTACATTCCAACAGGCTCCCTTTATTCCGGCCTGTACGGATCGACCGATGGTGGAATTTACAAGTATGATGAAATCAACGATACCTGGGAAATAAGACCAAATCCCGGGTACTATTTTACAGGCTATCTCGCCGATGATAATATCGGTACGTTATATCTTGCCAATTACAGCACGCTGAGGATTTCGGATGACGGATTCGAAACCTGGGTTGATAAATATTACGACCAGGTAAATTACCCTAACGCGACCAGTGTATTCGTTTCACCCACCACAGGGACTATTTTCATCGGCACTTACAATTATGGAATATACAGGTCGGAAGATGACGGCGACAATTGGACACAAATAACGACGGAGAGCAGTATTTCTTCTTTCGACCTGACCACCGTCGCAATTTATAATATAATAGAGTCGG